>JAMOPC010000305.1 GCA_027064845.1 Desulfurococcales archaeon
ACAACGACATCATCAATAGAAGAATTACTAATTATCCTTAATTATCCACAATTATTAGAAAAAACTCTGCGAAGAAAACATGTCAACCCGCTTATTAAGGTAATCTATCCTATTCACTACATAGATTTCGGTACTGATACTTATGTAACTGAATTAAGAGACGAAATATCCCGTAAGGGCTTAACAAGTAAAACAATGTTTAAGATCAGTTTATTGTTCACTGATATTCATGATCCAGAAATGATCCTAAACATATTAAGAAACAAGGGATTACAAGGTGAATCTAAGAAAAGAATAGAGAAATTATTTTCTCTTAGAAAAGCCCCATTGGGGACGGTTATTGAAGCATATGAGAAGGAGAAAGATCCCTATGTTAAAAAGATCATAGAGAGAATACTATATGATAGGATATCATTGAATAAAGATACAATAGAATATTATGAACAATTAAGAAGGTTGGGTTCGAAAAAGCTCTTATTTAAGTTATATATTTTATTCGGCCACTATGATAAAGCATTGTCACTACTAGAAACCTCTCAGAAAAGACCTAAGTTAAAGAAATACGTGTTTCTAGAACTCCTTAGTGGCAGACCTATTAAGAAAAAACTATCGAGTAAAAATGTTTATTTGACCTATATGAAAGCAATGATTTTTTCACGTCTTGGAATACTTGATGAAGCAAAGAATTATTTAACAAAAACCTATGTTGAATCACTCAATAATGTTAAAACTGGCGAGTCCGAACAAATAAATCTCTTATTTGATTCTGGATTAAAATTATTAAAGATCTACTTATCAGAAAAAGATGATGAAAATGTTAAAGCTTTCTTGACTGAGTACTCATCATTATTGAATACATATGGTTTTCTACTAGATTCTTGGAAGTATGAAAAGATAGACAAGTTCCTGAAAACCCTGAACAACTATTATACTAATGGTAAATGTATAAGCGATCCTGATTTATGTTGTTTGTTAGCATATTTGCTGGATGATAAAAAAGTATTTATGGATAACTATGAGAAACTAAGAGAAGAGGCTCTGTCTACAAATGAGCCAAAAGATGTAATTATGCTTCTCAAGTATATGAGGATTGGTTTGAAAAAAGACTGGTTAATAAATCTTGATGAAGTTGAACAGATCTTAGGTCTGGTTGAAAAATATATTAATGTTCCGAAGATAAAGTATAAGTATTTATCGATAATACCGGTTATAATCAAGAAATATGCTAATAAACCATATGAGAATATTAATGAGAAGTATTTATCAATTGATAATGCCTTTCATGATTTGGCTAACCACTATGGTTTCTGGGCATTGTATTTATACTTGAAATATTTATATGCTAGAATGGTCTATTACACGAAAAAGGGATTGCTTAGTAAAGCACTTATTGATGCTAATAAAGCCTTGAGTCTTCTTAATGATTTGAAACTACTTCCACCTAAGTATAAAGAGCATTTGAGAAAACATATTATGTTTTGGAAGACAATTATACAGATAATGATGAAAAACTACGAGAATTGTAGAAAGGTTTTTGAGAAGGAACTTATGGAGGATATGCGTATTGAGAAGAACTATTTGATTAGATACTGGTACTATAAGTGCTTATTAGGCGAGAAACTATATAGGACCGTGATCATCGAATCCGATGACATTCTGATTAGGAGAACCGTTGATCCAGTCATAAAGTTGAATTACTATGTATTAAGATATATAGCTTCTAGAGGGACAAGCAGCTATACAGAGCATTTATTCCTGAAAGACTTAGTAGATCATGCGAAAAACACTATCTCTAAGGATCCTGGGAGGATAAGCGATGTACTTGAAGTGATTTATCGATTATCAAGATTTCTAGCTAAGGAGAAAGATGTTAAGGCATTACGAATAATTGGGGTAGGTTTGGCTGATACTTTGAAATCTATTGATTCTAATGATCTTAT
>JAMOPC010000306.1 GCA_027064845.1 Desulfurococcales archaeon
GGATAAACTTGTTTAGATTTGATCTTACAGTGTCTATTGTCCAATATTTCACATGTATAGCTTTATCAACAACCCATATGGCTCCTGCAATGAGTCTTGGATAAGTATTAATATAGGGTGGAACACCTAGCCCTGCTGGCTCATCCGTGTACCCGTCTAGAATGATTACTTTTTTGAACAATACCTTGTACCCATGAGAAAAAAAGCTAATGAGCGGGTAAAAACTATTTGTGTTCACTACTGTTTTTCTCCTTGTTCTCTAGATGCTTCTCTCCATGCTAGTCTCGTGTAGTAGAAGATTATCGGTATCAGCATTAGTGCAAAAGCCATACTAATACCCCATGCTAATATTGTTATTACTGATGTCGTGTTAGTGAATTGTGAGAATATTCCGCTAGCACCTATTATTACAAATAATATGATCACTATTGATTCTATGAATGGGACTAGTCTCTTAAATGTAGGATATGATTGACTTAGTAGTGATCCCACAGTTCCTGCAACGTATATTCCTGTAATAATGATTAGTATGCCCATTATTAATGGATAAACTAGTGAACCTTCCAGCATCATTATATTCAATGATATTGTTAGAATGACTGTTACTAGACCTAACAATATTAGATTTTCTCCTAAACTGGCTAGGGATGAGTATTTCTCCTTGAAGACAGCATGTAGGAATTTACCAACATATTTTGCTAAAGCAATGCTAAGTATTAGTCCTAATGTCAATAGAGTTATACCACCTATGAGTCTTGGCAGATAGACAGCTATCTGGTATATCAAGTCTCCTGCTATTCCTCCAATGTTTACAAATTCTACTGCTGCAACAATGGATACAACAATAACGAATGCCTTAGTTAATCCTCCAATTAAGTTTGATAAATCAATATTCATCTCTGAAATAGCTCTGCCAATATCGGTTGATTTCAAGGGCTTCTCAACTATTGAGTCAATTATTTTGTTTACGATCTTTCCAACAGCGTCTCCAAGCACATATCCTATGAACAACGTGATAGTTGCTGCTATAAAGCCAGGTGCTGAAACGACTAGATAATCTAGTAGTTGAGTGTAATGAAACATTACATATACTGCTAGGCTTATCACGAAAATTGTGAGTACAAGGGCAGATATGTCGTATATTAGTGATACTGCTAATTCGTGTTTTTCGCGAAAAGTTCCTTCGAAGAATCTTGCTATGTACTCTGCGAATATTAGTGATAATGGTATACCTATAGCCAGTATTGTGATCCCGGCCGTTATATTTAATACTGCAATAGCTATATTTGATGCTAAAACCCCAATATTACCCGTTAATTCCAATACATCAATAGCTGCTACTATTGATAAGACTATGATCAATATCATTATTAGTGTACCAATTAGTCCACCGAGATCTACTCCTGATTCTTTCAAAGACTTGCCTATCCGTGTTGTTTCTAAGGGTTTTTCGAGTGATTTATTAACAATGATAACTGTTGCTTTCTTTGCCATTAGACCTATAAGATATCCAAATAAGATTATTACTATTGCTCCGATCAGTCTTGGCAAGTATTGTATCATTTGGGTAATAGCATTGTTCACAGCGTTCACTATCTCATTCCATGCATCGTTCATGATTTATCACCTATTGAGACATTATTTATTTTTATAAAATACTCTGAACTCTATTAGTTAATAATATATCGAGAATGGCTTATATCTTATTTCTTTGAACTGTATAATTTTAGAAATCACTTTATTTTCAAAATTTCTAATTGTTCATAAATAGATTTAACTATTCTCGGCCCGAAGCCAGGGAGTTTCTCGAGTACTGATGGAGGCGTTTTAGCTAGGTCTTTTAGTGTTCTTATTCCATGATTTATTAGTGTTCTTGCTCTAACTCTTCCAATTCCCTGGAGCTTTACGAGTTCTAGTGCGTCCTCCTTGACACCATAT
>JAMOPC010000307.1 GCA_027064845.1 Desulfurococcales archaeon
TTGCCACTTGTAGGTTTTATTAGTGTTGCTAATATTCTGAGAGTCGTTGTTTTACCACTACCGTTTGGCCCTATTAGTCCATATATTTCGCCTGGTTTTACTGTAAAGCTTAAACCATCTACTCCTACACTGCCCTTCCCATATATTTTTACTAAGTTTTCAACATATACAGCGTAATTATCGTACATAATACTTAGCCCTCCCAGTATATATTTATTGACAACTGCTTCATTAATTAGAATGAGCTGTTACTATATATAATTTATTATATTAGCCGGTATCAATTGATCATTTCATGTATTTTCGTTTTCTAGAGAAACTAATTAATGGAATATTTTCGAAAAGATCGAGAGAAAGCAGTTTAGTTAGTTTTTCCTCATACATCAATACAATCTTTTTTCTTAGTTTCCTAGGTAGTCTATGCTTTATAAGTACAAGTCTTAAAACGATTATGTAATACGTTAATTTAATTATAACATATATATAAAGGTAGAATAGATAAACAACAGAATTAGTTACTATTCCTAAAACAACATCAAAAAGCATAAAGTAATATTTTAGTTTTTCGATTAGTCTATTTCTCATATTTCTCACTTAAACACTTTGTGAGTACATACAACTTTTTGTTTGGATAAGCTTTACTAGTTACTATACCCAAATTTTCCAACATCCTTAATTTTTCAGCTATAATTCTTCTAGACGACTTACCTCTAAGAGATTTCACACGCCTTGTAATTTCTGAAATACTTAGTTCTTCGCATGTTGATAGTACCTCAATTATGCACTTACTTATATTATCGAGGAATTCTTTATGACTAGATAAAACCGAGTAAAATCTTCTAGAGGCTTCTAGTGCCAAAATAGGTGGAATGCTTAAAATAGACATTAAGTGATAAGCAGTTTTTAATTCTGATGAATCATAACCCATGGTTCTAAGTTTTTCCTCAAGAATAGCCAGTCTTGTGAGCAAGCTAGTTAAAAGTTTCTCGATCCTTTCTAAGCGTTTCTCAATGTTAGTGGGCATACTTTGCCCCTCAAATAGATCTTGCTATATTGTTTTAATGAGTATTAAGAAAAATTTTTATTATTATTATTGGAAAATTTTCTGTATTATGATCGATTCTATTTCTCTTCCTTTTCTTTTTGTTTTTCTTTCTCAAATAATATTTTTACATCTGGTTTTGTAAATCCCTTTTTTTCAGTGAATTGTTTGAATAATTCATTTAATGATGGTATAGTCTCGATCCTTTTCCTAAAATATTCTTCAGTGAGTTTTATAGCAATTTCATCAGGTAATCCACGTGCTTTTAATGATTCGTAGAATTGGGCTACGTCCTCACCGATCTTTTTGCCGCTTATCGTTTCTAGTAACATGTCTAGTATATCTTTTAGTGAATCCTTTAATTTATCTATGAATTTTGCTACTGCGTCTAGTTCTTCTATTTCACTTATTTGGGTTTTCTCGTGTTCTTCAGTCATTTTTGTTCACCTGTTTCAAATATTTAGCTGTTCTAGTATATACAATTGTATTTTCAGAAGTGAACAATGATTATTTGAGAAGTGGTCAATGAAAAATACATGATTTGTTTATAGCTCTATGTTCGCGTGTGCATTTCTAAGATCTTCCTCTGTTTTTCCCAACTTATTCATGAGTTCAACTACTACACCGTCTAGGAAGACAAGAGAAGTATCCTCAAATAATGTGCCTAGAGGGGCTAGGGGCTCGTGTATCCCAAGGATCTGTCTGGCGAAATAATCTTCCTCCTTTGCTATCTTTGTTCTTCCTGGTATTCTAACTACTATATCAGCTAGTTTACCTAATGGGCTGTCTGGATAAGTTGTTAGAGCAATTATTTTTGCACCAACATGTTTAGCGGCTTCTGCAGCTGTAACGATGAGTCTTGTACGTCCAGAACCGGATATAGCTATAAGGA
>JAMOPC010000308.1 GCA_027064845.1 Desulfurococcales archaeon
TCCAACTATATAACTTATGTATCGCATGACCTGTTCCTAGATATATATTATATGTTCTATCATTGCCCACAAGGACAGGATAATCCAAGCTTAAAGTAATATTATTACCTGTATTCATAGCATATCTGATTTGTAAAACCAAAGTATTTGCAATATCATTCAATACTCTCTTAATATTTTCATTAACCATTGACTGAGTTATAAGTGAAGTGTGGATAATAACAGCTACTAATATGGATGATAACGCCGCAATACCGATTACATGGACTATCATCGTAGAGACCATTATGTAAGCACCACATTTATTTTTCTTATAATAATCACTATGTCCACAGGGATCAATGGATTCCTATTTGGTATTAGGTCATCCAATGTAATATCCTTGACAGCTTTACTAGTTTGATTATCATACATTATTATATCGAGATCTGTAATGTTATGATAAGTATGGGTATAAACGTTTCCAGATGGAATCACAACTATTTGTTTAGGAGAAGTAGAGTGAACAACCACATCGAGTTGCATATATAGTAGTCTAATCAAATAGGTTTCGTTTTGCGTCCCACTACCAAGAATATATATTGTTTTATATAATCGTGCATAATCTAGTTCAACATAGGTTTTACCATTAACGAAATACCCTTGAATACATGGTAGATACCTGGGATCATTAACTATTATCGGACATGTACCATTTTCTTCAACTCCATATATAACTCTATACTCGGTTATAAACGGTTTAGTAGCAGAGATCATTAATGATTTTATATCTTGATCAAGCACAATTGTTTTTACATATACTCTATCAACAGTCGTACTTTGTTCAAAGACTCCCCGTTTAGGTATTGGATTTGTTACAGTTGCATCCGGGTGATACAGGAAATAATAATACGTAGAATTATCTGGATTGAAAGAAAAATCCTCTATTGTAAACCAGTAATCTGGCCATTCTATACCATCTGCTTTATACAGTGCTTGTGTCCGAAATGTTTTTCCTAGAGATGTATTATTAATAATAATCCATGTATAATGATGGTAACCGCCTTTTTCCCAACACTTATCATAGGATAAGAGGCCATAATCAGTTATTTCTAATGGGTAAAAACCATCTCCATAGTTATTATCATTATGATTATCATTCATTCGTATAACGAATTTATCTCCTGGATACAGCTTAAATGTAAGCGGTAATGTGTATGAAGGAAATAGATAAACATTAGTCCCTATTCCTCCAAATATATAGACAACTGTCCCATTAGAATAGGTTATATTTTCGACAATATTGGGTGCAGGAACCGTTATTCCTAGATTGTCCTCTAATCCGAAATATACATCAACTACTTCGCCATCGACAAGGTGAAATCTTATAATGACGTTATAGTAATTTGGTCCAGTATAATTTGTTTCTGCCGAATTACCTTGTTTTATTATAAGATCAACATAATCAACTGTATTTCCTTGCAAAGGCATTGTTATATTTATATAAAATGTCTTTCTATGAGTCTTGTACCCGATACCGACATATTTTCCAGGAAATGTTGCTACATAAGAGTTCCCTTGTAGAAACATATTCGTATTATCCGCGATATTGACCAGTAGGGATTTTGCATGTCCAAATTCTGTTGAGACAACTGAATTATTAAGTATTAGCATCGAATAATAGAAGACTGTTAGAGATACAGCTATTATTGTACCCGCTATGATTATTGTTGATAAAACCTCGCTTACAGCTCTCATGTTTCTCGCCTCATGCAACTGGTTGTCCTAATGCTCCTAGGCCTGCTTCGAACATTGGTGATGCTATGAAGAATAATAGTGTTATTAGTGTTAGTATTAATGCGTGTTTGAACCCAGCAGCGACTGAGCCATTGGAAACTTTTCCAGCTACTAGTCCCATGAGGAAGGTGTTAAGAACTATTGCTGGT
>JAMOPC010000309.1 GCA_027064845.1 Desulfurococcales archaeon
AGTTCTTTCTCCCCAGCAATTCCATATGTTATCAGTTATGCGAGTGCATGTTCTATTAAATAGTTGATCGTAATAATAATTAAGAAGATCGTATTTATAATATGATTTGTCATTTATATTTATAACCCCATTGTCTTTACCAAAATAAATTATTTTTGATTTATTGAAATTCTCTTCTATATAATTCCGATTATACCAAAATACATCTCTTACATAAGTATAGTAGAGATTACTATATTGGTAGAACTTACCATAGTTGTAGTAGTAAATATATGCATAAATAACAGCTCCTGCCTCCTCATAGTATATATCAGTGGGCTGAGGCTCATCCCTAGGAATTAATATGGATAATTTACCAGTATCATTTAACATATAGGCTTTGTATACATTATCTGATACCCAGTACCCTATACATGATGCAACTCCTGTTTCAAGTATAGCTGAAACGGCAATGATATTGGGATAAGTGGCTGTATATTGATACACGTATATGTTATTGTTTACTGATTCATAGCTTGTCAATTTGATGCTTTCATATTTTAATGTATTATAAATGATTATCAAAGACAAGTTCCCTGGCTCTAATACATAAACTCTTATAACATTGCCTTCTACAGTTATATTTGATACAAGCCAAGAAGAAACATTGACAAAGAATCCATATGTTTGATAAGATGGCCCGATATTATTTATTACGAGTTCTCTAAAATCAACAACGTAGGGATCAACTATTTCTGTTTTACCTAACTCGTATAATGTATTCTTTATTACTTCGGAGTATGCTGATAAGACTAATGGAGAAACATCTTTTGAGGGCGGGGTATATAGTACTTGAGTTATCATTGTGTAAACGGGTATGAAAGATATAATCACTAATGAAGCCAATATGTATTCAATAACTTCTTTCAAGTTTTCATCCCCTCTATCACGTAGTCAATTACTATATTATTACTTTGAACAGTAACGTTTAGCTTCGTTATTGTTGTACTACCAAAAAATATCGGGTCTTCAGAAAGTATTATTTGCTTATTTAAAAATGTTGTCGAATTTATAATTAATGCGTAGCCGTAGTTAGTCTTATCTGGTAAAATCGCAACAGCATAGAGTGCGTTTTTCGTTAAATTAGGTAGAACGCTGATCTCGTAATGTAGTTTATCGCCTGTTCCAATATATATGTTATAGTATTCTCCATGTGAAACCATTAGAGGGTAATCTAGTGTTTGTGAAATATTAGAATTGGCATATAATATGTATTTAACCTGCAAAGCTACAAGTTCAGCAACCAATTGGAGATTTCTCTTAGTATTTGTATACATTGTTATCTTTGCATCGGTGTATACATATAAAGAAATTATAGTCAACATTACTATCAATGTCACAGTTCCTATTACATGTACCAACGAAGTAGAAACCATTAGGTAATCACCACGTTGACTTGTTTAACTATGTATATTAATGTAGCAGAGGAGCCCGGTAATTGTATTCGTTTAGACAATGTTTCCCCACTTGCATGATTATACTTGATCAACTCCAAATAGTTTATTGTAGTTTTCCTGTACTGTATGTCCTTGTATGGTATAATCTTGATAGAGGTCTGACCAGAGCCTATAAGTAAAGGTTTATTAACAACATATATTATTCTTACAATATAACTTGTTTCAGTACCATTTGACAACTTATATACAGTTACATAGAATCTCTGAGTATCAAACACCAAATATGTTGCTCCATTTTTATAGAATTCATATATGCAGGGTATTAGTCGAATATCATTGACTATTAAGCCACAATAACCATTAGAGGTGCTATTACCATATACCATTCTCTTCGCAGTAACAAAAGGCTTGTGTATCGTGGCTACTATCGTTGCAGGTGCAGAGTCCACTACATCTATATGGAATAATTCTGTATGTATATTG
>JAMOPC010000310.1 GCA_027064845.1 Desulfurococcales archaeon
CACCACCAAAAGAATACCTACTCTGAACTAATAATTATGTATTATCATAAGAGTATCTAAATACAATTTCTTAGTTCCTTAGTATGTTACTAGACCTTATGGCAAATTTGCGGTTTATTCTATTATTCAAAAGTAGTTCTCTCCACAAGGTCTTCCTATCTTACACAATGATACTAACTTCCTATAAATAAGTTCTAGGGAATTAAAAATGTAATTGGGAGCGAGAGTGTTGTTTATATCGGTGATTATATGTGGTAAAGATCTGTTGTTTAGGGGATATACATTACTGGGGATCTACGCGTGTTAGACTCGATCTGGAGAAACTAGCAGAGAATATTATCAAGAGTTACTGTGAGGATGTAGATGTTGTTGTTATTGTGGGTGATATAACGTCTAGTGGTATCCTAGACCATGTTCTTGAAGCTCTAACCATTATTAAGAGCAGGGGAGTGGGTTGTAAACCTATATTAATCGTTCCTGGAAACCATGATATCTATTTGACTATGGAAGAAATGAAAAACATGGATTCTCTAGTGAAGCTCCGGAAGTTTAACGATTTTATTGATAGCTTGACAGGTTTTGTAGCTTTAATGAATAAACCATATATAATTGATGGTGTTGGCTTTGTAGGCTCTATAGGTTGGTACGATTATTCATTTGCACCTAGCTGGGCAGGGCTAACAATACATGATTACAAGAGAAAGTCTCTAGGTATCCATATGTGGGCCGATAAATATTATGTCAAGTTGCCTTTTAGCGACGAGGAGTTTACAAATATACTTGTAGATCAGCTTGAGAAACACATCAAGCAAATATACAATAAAGTAGACAAAATCGTTGCCGTTTTACACCACGTACCCTTCCGCGAACTAGTAGAGTATAGAGGAGATCTTCAGTGGGACTACTTCTCAACATATATGGGTTCCGAAAAATTTGGTCAATTAATCAAGAAATACCGTGATAAAATCAATTTAGTTCTCCACGGTCACCAACACGGCGGAAATGTAAAGACTAGAACATGTAGAAATATTGAAGGCATAAAATGCTGCAACTGTGCATCACCAATCCCAATTATTGTAAATACTTGAATTTGTCTTCCTATGGTCACAATCGATATGAAGCCATGTTGTTTAATAGGAAATCAGATTTACTTCGTAGTTTCAAAAGTTGTAATTGATATTTTTGGCTTGTAAATTAGAAGTAGGAGTGTTTTCTTTGGTATATGGTGAGTTTATAAATATATTATATAATTTTTCGAGCACTCGTTTATAGGTACTAACTCTGTTAGTACAACCAATTGGGTCCTTGCAAAGAACTCCGCAAGAATACATGCTTTACTCATCGACAATGACAAGGCAGTATCTGTCGAACCAGGATAAGGTATTGTAAAGGCATAGTTGTTCACTCATGGTAGCATTTATATTAAAAATAATAGACAAAAGCATAATTGTTCCTATCTCTACGACTATGATCCCAGTCAAGACATAAAACATATATTGCTAAGTATTGCTAACGATCAGCTTAAACTGGTGGAATACATATTGATCGCTGAATTCCCCAATAGTTCACAGCTAGAAATATCGATCGAAGCTGCTGTTAAATTATAGCTCTTCGTCACCATACACGAGACATAGTTACGTTGAAGAGCGATTTTACTGGTTTGTTCTTGTAAACATTGTGTTGATCAGTATATTATTGAGTATTCATTTAATTTTCTTATAGGCGTTATAGGCATTATAGTAGAGGCTAAAGTTGGATTGTTTATGTGTGAATCGTGGATGGAGGGATTTTATTTTGTTTTTTGGTTAGTTTTATTGTGGGTGTGGTTATGGGTGTTATGAGTGTAGATGTAGTTATAGAGGTTGCTAGGGATGTGGTTTTGAGGGCTTTGGTTGAGGTTGGTCGTAAGTT
>JAMOPC010000311.1 GCA_027064845.1 Desulfurococcales archaeon
TCTGGTAAGGGCTTATTCTTATCACTTAACGGATCTATTGATGGTGGCATAACGTATTTCTTAGGTGTAGGTGTTTCTGGATGTATGTATTCCTTTAAATGATATATTGATGCATCATATTCATCTAATAGAGAAGATATCAGTATCCATACTGGCTTATAGGGTTGGCTTAAGTCTATATGACATCTCCATATCCACTTCCTATTATTCGAGGCATACCTCCTAATAGGCAATGGCTGGGGATCATGGACTATGATCGTGTCAGCATCTAGTACTAGTTCGTTCTCTACATTCCACTTATTGGTCTCTAGATAGAGCTCTACTTCTTCTTTCGTAAGATCTATTTCTGCTCCTTGAAGAGCATTGTGTATCTTCTTTGTCACGTTGAAGAACTCATTAGATCCTTTAATGACCTCCCAATTCGCTTTTAAACCAATACTATTCATCAAGGGAACCATATTGTAAAGGATCTCGGCTACTCCTCCACCAAAACATGTTGAGTTCACATGTGTTACTCTACAATCTCTGAGCTTTTCTGCAAGCTCAATTATTTTGTTTATTTTTTCTTCTCCAACAATTTCTTTATAATCATAAATGTTTCTTTGAGGAAGTTTTGTGACTATCATTTTTGGCATCTCATTAGTTGTTACAATTAATTATTTATAAATCAGAGTATATAGAAATTACCTAGACATTATCACCCAGAAGAGATAAATTAGGGGTTCCGAATGCTAGATGATGGTAAAGAAACTATTCTCAAATACCTCGAGCTACTAGGCATTAAAGGATATGAAGGAAAAGCATATTTAACTCTTCTCCGAATGGGTGAGGCAACAGCTCCTAGAATAGCTACAAAATCAGGCATTCCTTTACCCCGTATATATGATGTTCTCGAAAATCTATGTAGGAAGGGCCTTGTAGAAGTCAAAGCGGGTAGGCCTAGAAAGTACCAAGCACTACCTCCAAGCGTTGCTTTGACAAGGTATGTTAAAACATATATTGAGCATGTAATGAAGCTTAATAACAAGGTTGTTGAGGAACTAGAGAAGCTTTACCGTACAAAAGAGTCTCATGAACCATATATATGGATATCTCACAGCATAGAAGCAAGTATAGAGAGGACACTCGACTGGATAAAAGAAACAATGATAGATGGATATGCTTCTCTAAGTAAAGAATTATTCATGAAACTAATCAATACTTTGAAAAAGAAACTAGAAAGTAATAAGAACATATTATTCTCTGTTACACTTTTCAAATACCCAGATAAGAGAATTATTAGGAAAATAGAAGATATCCCAAACATAAGATTATTATATCAACCAACAGGTTTTATCAAAGCGCTTGAACACGATTTTAAGAGGGCCATCATATTTGGTAAAAACTATACATTGTTCACAACCGAACCAGAACTAATGATCTTATTAAATGACACTTATTATTTCGGGTATTGGAGAAATGCTGAAGTAATAAAGGATTTCAGTGTTAAGAGAGGTGAGAAATATACTACTAAACATCAATGGTTATCCTTGCCCATAATAGACCAAGCCCTAAAGAATAACTATAATGTTAGACTTTATGTTGTTGGAAAACTCGTTAAGACGGGGAAGCCTGTTGAGCTAGAAGCATATGCTAAAGAAGTTTTTAGAAGCCCAGATGATAGAACTAGGACAATAATATGTGAGAATATGAATGGTGAGAAGATTACTATTGGTGGGCATGGAGCATCCGTAGAAGATGTTGAAGCCTATTATATAGAGTTAGTGATAGAGTAAAGAATTAGAATCTAATAGTTGTTATCCTTTCCCCAGTTTCGCCAAACACGTGTGCTTTAACCAATCTAATACTTACTGTATCACCATGGTCTGCTCTGCATTCTAGAAGAGCTCTAATCGATAACCCGTTTCCTA
>JAMOPC010000312.1 GCA_027064845.1 Desulfurococcales archaeon
GAGTATATGTATTCGTGTCTGGGAGAGCTGAGGGTAGTACTTGCTGTAAATGTGAAGAATGAATAACTAAGTAAGGGTATCATTATCCCTATTGCTAGTACTATTGCGCCTATTACTACTAGTTTTGATCCATCCATGTATCCCTCACCTACCATATACTCTACCTAAATACCTAGATAATACTACGTATCGAACACTTCGTTTTAAAAAGTGGACAGTTTTCCTGATCGTTTTAGAACAGTTTCTTCTTACTTATAATGCCTTCATAAAAGAAGAGTATGAAAGCTATTAAAGTAGTCAATAGAGATATTCCTCTATCTACGTTAATGATTCTAGTTTCCAATATTACGATAATTTCTCCTATGAGTACTCCGAGAAAGAAGAGAGAGTATATGAGGAGTCTTGGAATCAGCTTGTTCATTAGTATCATGTATCCTTCAATATTTATTTTCTTATTAACAGTGTATCCATTTATATCTCTCTTAATGATCCCGATGCTGGCTAGTTTTTTCAAGTGATAATGAATACTACTTGGCGCCATATTGAGGGCTTCTGCTATTTCTCTCACACTTTTGGGTTCTTTCGATTCTAGTAAGTAGACATAGATTTTCAACGGAACTCCCGTTAGTTCGATATTATCTCTTTTATTTTTCATGTTTGCTCCCGTAGGAGTTGCTAGTTGTCCTATTATTTGTTTATTTTCTGTGTCTAGTTTATGTACGAGATAATATTTAATTCAATTCTTCGAACACGTAGTAGTTTTTCACTCATTACTTATTTTCGTTAGGAGCTCCTAACATTATAATTATTATTCTTATCAATGGATAATTTATCAATGGGTGTACTATTAAATGGAGAAACAAGAGCAAGTAGAGAAGAATAGAAAGGTTATGGAAAAGAATAGAGACTATAAGATCATACGGTATACTCCATGGCTTGTGCATTTTAACACAGGTGCATGCAATGGTTGTGATATTGAGGTGTTAGCTGCATTAACACCATTATATGACCCGGAGAGATTTGGTGTAAAACTTGCTCCAAGTATTAGGCATGGAGACATACTAGTTGTTACTGGTGCTGTAACTAAGAAAGCTGCTGAAAGGCTCAAGATTCTTTACGAGCAGATGCCAGAGCCCAAATTCGTTATAGCTGTTGGTGCTTGTGCTTGTAGTGGTGGTGTTTTTCACAAATCATATAGTGTAGTAGGTGGTGCAGACAAGGTTGTGCCAGTAGACATGTATATTCCTGGATGTCCTCCTCGTCCAGAAGCTATTCTAGACGGTATTGTTAAGTTATTGAAAAAACTCGAGGAGGAGTAAGCCCCCTTGTCCTATAAGGATGTTTTAAACAAACTGGTTGAGGAAGGATTATTAACTCCTTCTGGCGAGGTCAAGCCACATAGACCAATATATGTATTTGAATCAGGAAAAATTAGAGAGTTATTTACAAAGCTCATAGATCTAGCTGGTGTCGAGGGCTTTTATGTCTCAACTATTGTTGGAACTGATTTAATGAAAGATGGAAAGGTCAGGCTAGATTACTACGTAGTATTTCTCCCTGAGGAAGAAACAATTGTTTTCCGTACTTTTCTCCCACGTGAAAATCCTGAAATAGATTCTTTACTTGATATTATTCCCGGTGTTTTGTCTGGTGAGTGCGAAACATATGATTTACTAGGTGTCGTTTTTAAGGGTAATCCTGCATTAAAGAGAGGGTTCTTTGTCCCGAAAGATGTCTATGAGAAAGGAATTTATCCTTTGAGGAAGGATGCAAAGGTGTAGTAGTATGGCTATTACAAAAATTATAGAAATACCATACTCGCTAGAAATACCAGTGGGTCCGCAGCACCCGGCTCTTCACGAACCCCTATTGCTTAAAGTCTACGCTGATGGAGAGGAAGTC
>JAMOPC010000313.1 GCA_027064845.1 Desulfurococcales archaeon
AACACTATCGGGATCCAAAAGGACGTTGTTTATTTCTTCGTATAGATCTTTTTCTTCGCCCAGCAATTGAATAATAATAGTGTCATCTATCTCGTTTATCATTTCAAATACAATGATGTCTCGAATAATTACTGCACTAAGTACAGTGTTTAGGATTCCTATAATATCAAGTATTCTTGGATGATCGGCATTTAATTCTATACAAAACAATGCTATTGCAATAAGGTTTGATAACGAAAGAAGCAATTCAACGCTGCGGCGCAATTTGATAGTTTTTCCCTTATGTTTCTTTTTAAGCATCTTTAGGATCATTGCTGAAATAACATGATCTGCTTCTCTATACGTATTGATTATAAAGTCGATGTATTTTTCCTTATTAATAACTCTAATTTTACTATCTATTTCGATTGTGTTCTTTAACCAATCTTGAATAACTTCCTTAATGTATTCAATAATATCTTTATGTTCTTCGAGAAATTCGTGAATAAGTTGTAAGGTTTCTTCAAGACTTGGTATCTTCTTATTCTTCCTTATATACTCCTGTATGTGTCTTGGTAACTCTTCCAAAACTGCTACTACTTCATCAATGCTTCTCTGTTTTTTGCGATAACGTTTTTGTTGTTCTAGTAGAATTATTGGTGGTCCTTCTTCCGATGATAGCTTTAGTTGTACCAATATTGGCGTACTTTGCACTATACTTAATTCTTCGGGTAGCATCGTTATGGTTTTCTGTATTGATATGCTCATAGTTCGTCACCGAGATTTGCATGTTTGACTTCAGGTAAACTATAGACATAGGCGAGTATTTCTTTAAGCTCTTTCTTTCCCCATTTCTTGACTACTTCATAAATTATCTTGCGGATTTGATTGTCTATCTTGATCGTGTAGTTCGGGTTCATGAGGCTATATTCTATGATTGTATAGTCGTAGTAGTCCGTCACGTCTGTCTCAACTATACCTTGGATTTCAAGATCATCGAGTACGTCCAGTACTGAGCGTGAGAAAGGCCCATGCCACCAGAGTATCCATCTTGTCCCGGTACATGTTCTATTCAAAAGTTCTCTGCATTCACGGTCTATCAAATAGAGAAGTTTCATGATTTTGGTTCTACTGACCCTTTTCACACCAATACTATTCAGTCGTCTTAGCAACTCTATTATGATTTCTCTAAGACTCAACTCTAACTACCCTAGACGTCAAAAGAGAACCTATTATTATGTATCCGTTTATAAAATGATAACTTTCAAACTAAATAAACCTTTAACTAATAATCGGTGATGAAATATCCGGCGAAAAGAATAACAAATGCAGGATAAAGTCGAAAACCAGATCTCTATAAATATGTCATGCTTATCAGCCAGAAAAGATCTAATGAATTATATAATCCATAATTACATTAGCAGATGTGGTGCTAGAAATTATGTCTTGGAGGCTGGGAGGAGAAGAGAGGGGTGTCCGTAATAGCATTGGTACTTAAAAGCCATATAGCTATCCATACTTGGACAAATTATGGGTATACAACGGGTTAATGTCTATACTTGTGGAGAGAAAAGCAATCCATGGAAAGCGTTTAACTATATAATAGAGAAGCTAGAACCCCAAACGTTTACCATAAACTATGCAGATAGAACGCAGCTCAGAACATAGTATCTCTCAAAATAAGTTGTAATCTAGAAATTTAATCAATTTTTATTGCTGATTTGATCTCTACTCCTAGTTTAGAGGCTGTTTCCCATGCTTCTGGGTCTATGAATCCCCCTATTATTACTAGTCTTGGCTTGATTTTGTAGGTTTTTTCGTATAGTTTCCCTATTCTATAGAGTTCTACTATGTCTCCACGTGATACTCTGCTCTTCACCTCTATTATGATGTGTTCTTTATCGCGGAT
>JAMOPC010000314.1 GCA_027064845.1 Desulfurococcales archaeon
CAAACTAGTAATAGAGGAGCTCGAAAAGATTATAGCTCCTTCGAGACAAAGATACCTAGCAATACTAGAAGCAATAACACGCGGAGCAACCCGATGGACCCAGATAAAAACCTACGTAGAATACAGAACAAAAACACGCATAGCAGACAAAAACTTCACAAACCTACTCAAAAAACTAGTAAAGTACGGAATAATAGAGAAACAAGAAGACCAATACAAGATAACAGACCCACTAATAATACACGCAATCAAAACAATCACTACCCACCCAGCATAAATAAAACGGAAACCAAGAAATGAGTAAACGAGTCAACCTCACACCCGATGAACCAAAGAAGACGTACTGCATGGTAAACCGATTGAACCAATCAAACACAACGGATATGAATACCATGCCGTGTTCTAGGGGAGAGATATTATTCTTAGTCTAATAAATTGTTTCTTCTAGGAGCACCCGCTTGATTCTATTTCCCACTATAGAACTTGTGGTGGCTTGCCAAGTTAGAGAGAAGGAATTCTCTTAAATAAGTACTTAAAGTACTTAAATAAGTAATTGAGTAATAGTAGAGTATAGTAACGCTTTGAATAGAAGAGTGGTTGTGTGTCGTTTGAGGAAGCCGAGATTATTAGGAAGCGTGCCGAAGCCTTCGACCCGAGGATACTCGAGCTTGTAAATGATGTGAAGAAACTCCACTACATTGCTAGGCTGGAAGAAGCATATATTGCTTCAAGATATTTACCAATAACCTATGAGGAGAGTGAGGCAAAGGATCTCCTAAAGTTCGTCTTAGAGGTGTTCAACCCTCTTGTCCAAACCATATGATCTCAAAGTACTCGACTACCTGCGTAACCATAGAAAAATCGCAGAGCAAGTCAAGAATATAGTGAGAAAAATAGATCCAAGCGCCGAAGTATACCTCTTCGGGTCAACAGCCACTGGAAAATACACTGGAGCAAGCGATATAGACATTCTCGTCATCACAAATAATATGAACAAAAAACACGACACCATGATCGAAGTATACAAGAGCACGAAGCCCCCATAGAACTACACATAGTCACTCATCAACAATTCAAGAAATGGTATAAGAGATTCATAAGCGAAAAAGAGCTGATCAAGATTTAAACAAACTCCTTACCACACTCTCAATCGTTCACCACATCCGTAGCTTCATGTACCGCCGTATCTTTTCGTACTATTATGTATAATATTAGTTGGCTTCGATTCCCGAGACCCGCAGTCCATAATGGGCTGTGGTGAGAGGGGTTGAAGCATCGCCGCGATGAACCAAACCGTATCCAATACAATTAGATATAATTTGATAGATGAAGACACGGTTCAGGTGAACAGTGTAGAAGGATACATAAAAGACGCAGAAAGCTATAATCGAACTTTTCTATTCACTATTTCTTCAAAACTATTAGACTGGATGAACTTTATGTACGAGAAGAGTTAATATTGTCTATGAAGGAATATGAGGTGTTATTTATTGGATAATACGGTAGAAAGAGTTAATGCATTAAGTATTGCGGGCTTTAGAGGTATTATTCGTATTCATAAAACTATTGTAGATGGGTTTAAAGGAATTAACATATTTGTGGGCAGGAATAATTCTGGTAAATCCACGCTGTTAGAAGCTTTGTATCTCCTTGTTTCTCGTAATAGCATCTCTGATATACTGGGTAGATTTCCTCTAGGCTATGTAGTGAAGAGAAGAGGCTGGTTCGGACTAGGTTCTCTAAAGGGGATTATTCATAATAGGTTTAATAAAGCCACACTCTCCGCCAAAATAAACAAAACAAGTATAGACACCGAGATCCAGTTATCACGTGAAGACACAATAAAATGTACAATCAGTAAAGATGGTAAGCCATTTACTAGAATAATGGTGGAATTTCATCAAAATGGAGATCATTCTATAATAAGTTCAAAAAAATTAACTGGGTTAAAAGCGAATGTTGTATTTATTGATTGGAATATAATGAGATCCTATGGTGAACCAGAAGACGTTTATTCCCTTCTTCTCGAATCCGGCGGTAGTGAAGCAGAGGAATATGTGGTGAAAACACTAAAAGGTATCTATAGAGATCTCAGAGGTTTTAAACCACTTAAATCTAATAACAAATGGGTTCTATATGCTGTTCTAACAGATTATTCCATACCGTTTTATCTGTTAGGCGATGGCTTAAGAGCAGCATTTACCTATCTAGCACTTCTTGGTAGTGTCAAGAAAGGTATCGTATTGGCTGAAGAGCCTGAGCTTCATCAGCATAGATCTAGTATGGAAGTCGTTGCTGAAGCAATTATTAAGAGCAATACCGATCACAGAAACCAAATATTCCTATCAACTCATAGTATTGAACTCATAGATATAATTCTCGATAAAGCTGATAAGTACGGTCTAGAGGACGATCTAGCGATATTTAGGGTCTCTCTAAAGAACGGAGTACTCCATTACCGTAAATACTCATATAGTGAAGCTTTGGAGTCTAGAAGGGAATTAGAACTTGATCTGAGAGGGTGAGGGATGTTTGGAGATAATTATTCTTCTAGCCGAAGGCAATACGGAAAAGACTCTCTATACTAAGCTTTTAAAAAGATTCCTCAATATTGAAAAGAGTAGTTACGATGAACTACCCATACCTATTAAAGATCTCATGGGTAGCTTTGAGAAAAAATACATAGATATATTTATTGTTGAGAATAAATTACTTGTTTTACTACTAAATTGTAGAGGATACGAAAGACTGAGAAAATATGTTAAAGAAATACTTGAGTCAGAATATCTTATTGATGCTATTAAAAATGGATTAAATAATTTAATAATCGTTGCCGACATGGATAAAAACCCATTGAATTCCATGAAAGGATTATTTGCATCAATAGGATTTATCCCAAAAATTGAGAATTATAACTTACACATCAATGTCAACAACCATGAAATACAAATACATATAGTAGAACAAGGATATCAAAAAGAGATTGAAGACGACCTCGAGCAACTGGTTAGACAGGTTGAATGTAAGATAAATAAAGCTATTAGTATATTTGAAGAAAAGCTTGGCATGAAACTTAGCCCTAAACAGAGACTCGGCATCTATGAGGCTGTCCTTGTGGATAATAATGGTTTGCCGCAGTTAATTGATCTTATAATTGATAAAACTGATGATCAAGAAATAGAAAAGAAGCTCGAAAAAGAAATGAAAGTAATAAAAATAATAAAAGAGATCCTAAATCACGAGAAACAGGCGTAAGCTATAAGCTTCTATAGAATCATAATGTTCCTTATGAAAGTGCTTGTATATTACTGAGATTATTTATTTTTGGTACATGAAAACTTGAGTCATAATATTATATAAGTTATCGGTGTAAATTATGAAAAACGTAATGGAACTCTATCCTATATTATATTAGAGCGATCCTAGTTATTTTTGAATGATTTCACGATTGTTGTTAAGATAATAAATGCGCCTATAGTTTTTGGATTTCTGTTCGAAGAATTATATTATGTGTTATTATTATTATGTATAGATAATGTTCGAACTAGGATAGTGCGAGAGCATTACTTATTCTGTTGGTATTTATAGTGCTGGATCGATTTCAATATTATGAGCCTTGGGGAGAATAAGGTGCAACTATGGGGTTATAAATTATTGTATAAGTTCTATGGAACTCGAAGCGGAATAGAGGAATTGGGTTAAAACATATCTTATCTACGAAGATAATTAATAAAAATATTCTGTAGGAAGAGCGTGCATTTAAATTATATGAAGCAAATACAATATAGCAGATCTCTGAGTGTTGAGAGCTAAGAATGAACATTCCTCCATGAAAATGAATTATATTCTTTTCACTTTCTACTGACTCAGAGATACTTAAAATTAATATTATGAGTGATGAGATGTATGGAGAAAGGATTGTATTGTCTCAAGAAGTTTCGGTTAAAGGTATATGTTCCCTCCAACTATGCTAGTAATATTGAAAAGGAGATCAGGCTAGCGTTCTCCGCTCATCGTGACTAAAAATATCCAGAGAAGTGATTAGAAACCATGGTGAGCAGGGAATGCTTTTATCTCTACCTCGGTCTCCTCAACAGCTCATCTACCCAGCCACCATAACATAGTAATGACAGCAATAATCATAAATTCAACGAAGAAGAAAAACAAATACAACACATAATAACACACAGAGATTTAAAACAATTAAAATTATAGAAAATAATTAAAACTCTGTAAAGGCGTTAAGGGACTGGAGGCTAGGGTCTGGTGTTGAGGGTAGAGCTTTTCTTCGAGAATCCCTTCAGGCTTGTGTGTAGGGTCTCTAAGGAAGGGAGGGTTGTTGCTTGGAGGGCTTGGAAGCTTCATGGTAATGGGATTGGAGTTTATGGCGAGAGTGGTCTTATGGATTTTCTAATGCCAGACCGTAACGTAAAGGATCAGCTTAGGAGGGAGGTTGAGTTGTTCCTCAGAGAGAACGGTGTCGCCGGGAAAGTAGTGCTTCCACGCCTTCCAGTAGTGTGGAGGGATGAGAACATTATTAGTGTGATACGGGTTATGCACTTGGCATCTATGGCTCAGGGAAGAGGTCCTTCTCCCATAGGAGAGGTTCTAGAGTACCTCTCCTCGAAAGGTGTTGAGGCAAGTATTATGGGAGAGTGCACGGTTAGGCTGAAACTAGATATTGAGACGGGAGATTGGAGAGTTTCGGAAATAGTTTTCGAGAAGACTAAAGCCAGGTTCGAGAGCTTAGAGAAACTAGAGGAGTACGTGAGGAACTTCCTAGCCATAAGTAGCAAGGAGAAGAAGAGGAGCATTAAATGCCCTCTCTGCGGAGCGGTTGTACGGAGAACACGGTTCGCAATACACCTCGCAAAACACGTTAGATCTGTTCGAAAACTAGTAGAAAACTACTCGCCAAGGATGAGAAAGAGCGGAAGATAATACTTCTTACACACACTCTGCTCACAGAACCGTTCATCCCAGAGTAGTCGTTTAGGTTTAAGTGCAGTTTCTGATTTATAGGTCTAAAACACCTATATATTATCTCCACCAATTATTAGTCTGATAACCCCCGCTGGGGGCTTTGCGCCTCTGGTGTAGAGAAACCGTGATGGACCACCCTACAGAAACCACCAATGACCTAAGCGGAAACGATCGTTTAAGGTAGCTGTCCTGATTCATCACTGCGACACTCCAGCCTCTACAGAGTTTTAATTTCTTTTTGTGATTTTTCATTTTTAGTCCTTTGTAGGTTGTTGTGTATGCGCTCGTTGTGTTCTAGTAATGTGTTGGGTGGAGAATTTTATGGGTTTTTCTTGTCTGTGTTTATTGTTGGATGAACTCTGTGAGCTAGGCGAGGTTGCCTCTTTATATGTTTTTATGTGTTTTGGTCATTGGTTCATTCTTTTCCCCGCAGTCGCTCGGGCTTCATCGGTCATTGTGGATGCGTTCGCCACCGACTCCAAGACGACGGCATATCTAAACATAACAAAATATAAATATAACACATCAAGAAGAAACAGATACAATCATATAAACTTTGCTACGGCGGAGCTGATGAGAACAGTATCTTAGCAAAGATAAAATGCTCAAGTGGTACGGTTGGAGACTCGACTTTAAATATATTCGTGTTTAAATCGATTGCTTCTCTGGATTTGTCGGGGAGCTCAAGATATTTTTATTAGTTTGGATCTTCTCCTATAGATTTTGAGCATTTCCTTGGTGGCTACGTGTATTTCGAAAGGATCCTTTATGCCTTTCTCCCACAGTATAGCTAGAACTTTTCCGGGTGCTAGGTTTGTGACAACTAATATATCTATATCGCTTGATAAAAGGTGTTTTCCTTCAGCAACACTACCGAAGAGATAGACTTCGGCGTTTCTATCAAGCTCTTTGACGATCTCAACAATCTTTTTCAGATACTTATCGAGATCCCTAAAGATCTCTGCTCTACGCTTAGCTTCTTCAACCAATAATTTCTCCCACAACACGTTTAATCTCCTCTACGACCTTCCTCAACCTATCAGCTTCTTCGAAACTATAGCTTCTAGCTACATACCTAGAAGTTATATATGCATCCTCTAGAGCGCCAAGTTCTACACTATATCTAGTCAAAACCTCCTTAATCACATTACGTTTAGTAACCTCATATAAAAGTTCGAGAAGCCTCCTAACACTATGTGTCCTAGGATAATCTAAACCTAGTTTAAGTAAGCATGCCTTAAGATATAATTGGAGAGACTGCTCTAGGCTAAAGACAGCCAAATCATAGAAGCCTCGATCAATCTGCATAAGAGCTGTTTCATAGAACCTCCTAGACCTCTCAACGAGAAACCCGTATTCCTCACGCTTCACGATACCCAACCACCTCAAGCTATAACCATGGCAAAGCTTATGTATTTTTATATCCTAATTATTGTGTTACATCTATATTCTTACTTAAAAGAATAACGTAGCCGTAGCAGAGTTTATATGTTTATATATGTGTTTATTTATGTTCTTGCTTGACCTGCTTTACATGTAGATGCGCCATCGCCGAGGGTCGGTGGTGAACGCCTCCCCGATGACGGATAAAGCCAGACCAGCAGGGGAGGAACAAGATGAACCAATTAATTAGATAGTAGAGAAGCGGGGCAAGAGTTTTCGCATTCATATATTATTAATATATGCGGTGTGTGCAACATACCATTAACTGTAACGTGCTGGATAACCTGTTGGGCGGATTACTTCCTCCTGCTTCTCATAGTTTCTCATTAGAATGGATAGTTTTATCCCTATATACTAGCATATTTATAGGTGGGGATGAGTTTGAGCCAGTCTGTTATCATTGTTCGTGGTAGGTTGGCTAGGAGGGTTAGGGAGGAGGCTGAGAAGCTGGGTGTTAGTGTCGATGAGTATCTTGTCGAGTTGTTGAGCCAGGGCCTAGACCCCAGGGACAAGGCAGTAGAGTATATTGAGGCCGCCGAGGAGTTGTTGAGGGAAGCAAGGGAGGAGCTTAGTAAGGGCAACACTAGACAGGCCGCTGAGAAGCTCTGGGGAGCGGCGGCACTGGCAGTAAAAGCCTATGCTTACTGGAAAGAAGGAAAACGATTGACTAGTCATGGAGAGCTGTGGGAATATAAGAGGAAGCTTGAGGACGAGCTAGGGGAATGGGTCCATGATGCATGGATGAACGCGACAAGTATGCATGTCTGCTTCTACGAAGACTGGTGTGCCGAGAAAGATATTAGCATGGCTTACAAAAGAGTAGAAAAACTGGTTAGGGAAGTAGCAACCAGAATAAAAAATAACTAATTTTACCTATTTAGACTAGCGTTCCCCGTCTACCGTTACTTCTGAATATTTCTGAATGTTTTTGATTACGGTAGGCGGGTCATTACGCCCTTCCCCGCCCAGCACCCCACGGGCACCTTCACGCTAGACATCATTAGTTAGGAGTACTGCTCGGCACCCACGGGGTTGAGCTGAGCGAACGGCTCTCTCTATAACAACCTTTACATACTATAGATTATAAGTTTTAGGACAAAACCAGCCCAAGTAATTAAAAGCATACAGAAAAGATTAGAAACATCATAACATATGAAACAGCCCGTTTCTCCTCAGCCACTCAATATATATTATGAATAGTTTGTCCGCCCACCCTTCTCCTCGTCCATAGCTTCATGTATTGAACTGTATCTTTTGGTATCTGTTATGGATGGCTTCATCGCGGCGACGCTCCAACCCCCTAACCACAGCCCGTCTCGGACTAGGGACTCGGTAACCAGAGCCAACCAATACTACATATACTAACGAAGATCCATAAACCCAAAGGAAACAATACATATAATAGCTTTGAGAGATATAGAAAGATACTACACTACAATATAGAAAGCCACAATCTAAGGTTTCTGCCCCCCTCACAGCCCTCCGGGCGGTTCATGAGAACCCGTATCAGCGCATCTCATTACCTTAAAAGAACTCAAGCGGTCCTAATCGACCTTAACATAAGTTTTGTCTCCAAGACTCAGACAAGCGAATAGTCTTGATGTAATGAATAATGAATAATGCGTATACTGGATGAATTGTTTTTAAGAGGCGTTATTTCTCTACATTTTTCTAAGACTGTGGCTGTCTAATGTATTATTGGTAGAGAGTTAATCATTGTGGGTGATTTGATGGGGTGAGAGATATTTATCGTTGTAGAGTTTGTGGAAGATATACTGAATCCCCTGTGCATTGTGGTGTTGAGGCAGAGTTGTTTCTTGATGCTAAGCGTAGAGTTATGCTTAGTAAGCTTATGTCGGGGTTGTTGAGGCATTATCCTTGGGAAGCTGGTCTTAGAATGGATTCTGAGGGATGGGTCAGGATAAATGATCTTGTTAGAGGTATTAGGGAGGAGTGGCGTAACAGAGAGTTGTATCAATGGGTTACTCGTGAACACGTGGTTGCGGTAGCTATGCTTGATCCTAAGGGTAGGTTCGAGATAAAAAACGATCGTATTAGAGCACGTTATGGTCACAGTATTGAGGTAAGCATTGAGTACGAGGAAACACGTTTCCATGGAATACTCTACCACGGCACTAGTAGGGATAAATTAGCAAAGATCATGCTGGAGGGATTGAAGCCTATGAAGAGAAAATACGTTCACTTAACAACTAGTTTCGAAGACGCAGTAGAGACTGGGAGAAGGCATGGAAAACCAGTAGTACTAGTAATAAATACGGAGTGTCTAGAAAAACATGGCATCAAAATATACAGAGCAACAAAAACAATATACTTAGCTCCAAGAATTCCCCCGGAATGTATTGATAGAACAATATATGTATGAAACGAAGATAATTATCCTCTCTGTATCTTTAGATCTATGTGTCCGATAGCTACTCCAACATAAGTGTCAGCAGCTCCATAGTACAAATACCATTTACTACCAATAATTACAAGCCCCGTAGCAAATACAACATTCGGGACCTGTCCGTTTATTTCCCAAGAATACTCGGGGACAAGTATCGGTTCTTCACACCTAGCAATAACTTTTGTAGGATCATCTTTGGAAAACAGTACCCATCCAATACTATACCTATTCTTCTCGTCAGCACCATTGTATATTAAGAGTATTCCTTGATCAGTAAGTATTGGTGGCGGGCCAGGCTCAACTAGTTTACTATCAAAGTATCCAGGCCTGGGTCTGAGAACTATCCAGTCTTCACTTGTAACCCAGTGAATCATGTCTGTCGAGTAAGCTATCCACATGTTGGAGTCGCCGAAATACATGATGTACTTACCATTAATCTTTACTGGTAAAATAGCTCCTGATTTACTCCATGTCCAATTAGGAAAAACTATTCCCAGCTTCTCCCAGTAGATGAGGTCTTTTGAACGAGCAAGTGCTAGCCTAGCGTTTTTGCCATCATAAGCTGTATAGGTCATATAATACGTGTCATTAACAACTACTATTCTTGGGTCCTCGCATCCACCATTCATCTCCTCCGGTAGAGTGGGGTACAGGACTACTTTGTATGTTTTATTAAAATGTATGCCATCCCAGCTAATAGCCAACATGATCACGGATGTTCCATGAAACCTATACTGTGCTCTATAGAACATGTAAAAAGTATCATTCACATAGATAACTGATGGATTATAAGTAGCTGCTGCATCAACCCATTCAGGCCCTGGTGATAGTACTGGGTACTCGTTTTTTACAAAGACTTCTCTTGTTAGAGGAAAACGTGTTTTTTCTATACTTGAAATACTTATAGGAGTTATTGTCTTAGAGGTTGTTGTTGTAAATGTTTTTTTCTATGAGGGTATAGTTGTAGAATGAAATGATTGATACAAGTATTATGAATAGAACTGTTAGGAATGGTAATATTCTATTGTCTAGCATTTTAGACATTGGTAAAGGCCCTATTCTCTGTAATAGTTCTCTAAAATATGTGGAGTCTACATTATGTATGATCCTGCTAGTATTGTTAAAAAGCTTGTCAATGGTACTGTTATGTTGTCATCTATTATGTTGGCTACTTCGAAGTGTTCAACAATACTGG
>JAMOPC010000315.1 GCA_027064845.1 Desulfurococcales archaeon
CAACGTATTCACCGATCCTAATCTTTTCTCCATTTGCAAGTATTAACTCGAAATCTTTATGAAAACTTTGCTGTTCTAATGCTTCGTGAATAGCGCTTCTATCTTCTTCCCTCATCTTGTCTATCTCGTCGATACAGTTATGAACTATTATTCCCTCAGCTAAGAAATTATGTAAGCCGGGTACGTAAAGGTCATATACAGGGCCGTTATAATCAATGTATTCAATATTCACTATTCTATCTAGGTAGTAATCCTTCTTTAATGCCATAAGCATAGTCTCTTTGATATGCACTGGTATCTCATTATCATAGAGTTTGTTAAGGATACTATCCAACAATCCCCTTGTAAGAACGCGTTTTCCTATAGATGCTTCATATAATGTACTCCACAATCCCAATTTTATCAATGTATATGGCTTAAATTCTTCAATAAGTCTTCTTGCTATTTCTATTGAAATCTTTTTCGGAATAACGCCTTCTATCGAAGATATGTTTTTCTTCTTAAGAGGAACTATAATGTTTCTAGCCTTTACACTATATGGTTTAATAATTTCCAGAAGTCTTAATACGTTTTCCCTACTAGTAATTTGGACTTTAACAGTGTTTCTCGCTTTTCTTATTCTCGAATAAATGTCAAACCTCCTTAAAATAAGAGGTATCATCCTTGCCTGTTCCAGATCGCTCAAAATTATATCGACATGAACAATCTCATACCTTTTATTATTTCTACGAGTTCTCTTAATCGAGATTGAGCCGTCAGAATCTATTAAGCCTGCAATGAATGCTTTTAAAACATTATCGGGTAGCCTTAGTATACGCTTTAAACCGTCTTCTAAGAAATAATTGATTATATAGGTAAGGAGTAATGAACGAATCGTAATAACGACGTCGTCACTTACAATTTTCCTACCATGAATTATTGATACAGTACGTCTTCTACGCATATGAGGTTTTTTACCTGTAACTCTAGTTATGTAATTTATAATTTTGTCAATTATTTGTTTGTGTTTTAGAGATTGTGTTATTGATATAAAACCTCTTCTTTCGTTTAAAACAATATATCCATCGCCATGGACAAACCCCATCAAGTATCCGAGCTCAGGTGTAATCTTATATACAAGTAATGATTCTGACCTAGCTTTTCTTGAATATTTTATCTTCTTGTTTCTCCATTCATTGTATTTGTTTGTAAGTTTTAATACGCTTCTTAGCAAACCAACATTTATGTATAATTTATTGTGTGCTGTATAGAATTTTTTACCGAGCCTTGTAGCAATTTTAGGAAGATCTATATGCGACTGAATTATCAATTTATTAAATTCATCTTTTTCCTTATCTTCCAAAACCGCTATCCACTCTTCTGGTATTATATCTAGTATATAAATATCGTTATTATGTCCTGGGATCTTCTGGATTGATAGTACTTTATCACCTACTTTGAATTCCGCTGCTTGTTTCCATTCAAGAGTATTGCCATCTATTAACAAATGATCAGGTGTTACTAAGAGTTCGTAACCACTTTCAAAAACTAGCTTGATGAGCTTTCCCTTCCAGTGTTTTCTCCTTATGATTGTAGATACAACTTGTTTGGATGATAGGTCTCTTAAATCTATTCCAATAACTTTACCTTTTATATAATTAAGTTCAATAGGTTCACCATTAGAATATGCTTTAAGAGCATCGTTCTGCTTGAAAAGCTCTTCTATTTTTACATATTCATTGTTGACGATTACCCGTGTATTTGGATGAAGACAGGCTACTCCTCCATCGGCTAATACGAGGGCTCCTGCTTCTAAGTAGTATTCGCCAGTTGTTTTATCTCGTAGAACACTAGCTGTTAATCCAGCAGCTGTTGATCCTTTTCCGCTAGTATATATTCCTC
>JAMOPC010000316.1 GCA_027064845.1 Desulfurococcales archaeon
AGTAGATGCTGAAAAAGTATTGTTGCTAAGCATAGTTTTCCTCATAACCCCTATTCTCATAAACCTCGTACTAGGAATTGAGGCTTTCATAGTAGCTTCTCTCTACATACTAATAGGTTACTTCTACAGCTTCCTGAGAAAACAATGGTGGAGCCATGGAATAGTAGCATTCTCGACAACAGGCCCAGTAATATACGGGTACGTAGTAGCTGGGGCTCCACAGAATAGGCTCTTATTCACAATACTGTTCGCATCAACAATGTTTACAGTAACACTTGGTAGAGAAATAGTTAAAGCAATAATGGATATTGAGGGAGACAAGAAACACGGATACATAACAATACCGACCAAATACGGTGTTGAGAAATCAGTAAAAACAATACTCCTAGCAGCAATAATAGGCTCTACACTAGGAATACTAGCAGGAATAATTGGTGGAGCAAACACATTATACCTAGCACTAATAACCCTAGCAGCAGCAATATACATAGTAGAAGCGATCAGAGCGTATAAGTATAAAGACATAAAAGAAGAACTCGAGAAAGCAAGGAAAAACATGTTAAAAGCCATGATGATAGGCTTACTAGCATTCTGGTTATCAAGCATAAATATATAGTACTAGGAGAAAAACTATTGAAGAATACTAAGCACCAAAAATATCTCTTACACGAGACTTGTAATCAGCAATACTCATAGTCTCCAACGGGTCAAGACCCCTCATTCTAGCCAGCTTAACACTTGCAAGACCAAGGACAAGGCTACCATACAATAATTTCTCCAAAACACTGTCACCCCTTAACAAGAACCTATATACAGGAATATTATTCTTCTCATAAATACCAGTCATGAAGTCTACTAGCTTAGAACCAGGCTTATCACCGGGATCAACAATAGCTACTACACTATACTTGTTCCCAGGAAACGGTCTCTCCCAACCCACGATATCATTATGCATCCACTCCGGAGCAACTTCTACCTTCACAGGGATCTTAGAGTTCTCGTTAAACTCGTTCTTCCCCCTTAGAACAAGTGATTCATAAGGAGTATGACTAGCCAGTATAAGTAAGCCATCATGCTCAGCAATAAACTCCGCAATACTATAAGCTTCACCCACAGCTTCTTTCAAAACATCCTTCAAGAAATCACGAGCACCAGCAGCTTCTTCCCTCGAAACAATCCCTATACCAGAAGAATCCAAAACCCCTAAAACACCATAGAGCATCTCGGGAAGAGCTGTCCGCGGAGCAATACCCTTAACAACACCTATAAACGGTATATTGTTCTCAACAGCAAACTTCTCCAAATAACCATCACTAGAAACAATTACTAAACGAGCACCTCTCTCCCGAGCCCTCATACAAGCCATCCTAGTCTCCAACGTATTACCACTATAACTAATAACAAACACCAAGTCCCTAGAACCAATAAACTCAGGCACTAAGTGACTCTTAGAAACAATAACAGGCAAACCCCTAGGAGAAACACTACTCAAAACAGCAACATAATCACCAACAATACCACTACCACCCATACCAGACACAACAATAGACCTATAATCACCAGGAACAGCTACCTTGCCCCAATTACTCAAACCCCTATCCAACTGCTCAATCCATCCCAAATACAGATCCTCCACTTTATAAACACCCCACAATAACATAGTAGCCTAATAAACAGTAATCAATAATCAAAGATTTAACAATACCGTTCAAGAAAAACATAATGTGGGGCAAGAAGAGAAATGGAGCAAGAACTCTACCAGAAACTAGTAAATGGTAAAAAAGCAATAATAAGCCACTACTTAAACCCAAAAATGATACTCATAGTAAAACTAGCCAACAAGCTACGAAGAAAAAATGAGAAAATAATAATAGTTGACCCCAGAAACATTATCCAAACCAGATACGCACACCTACTATTAGACGACATAATACTAACCAATAAACCACCAAGAGAAACAAAAGTAAACACCTTATTCATAATAGAGCCAGAATACCTAAACCCCTACAAAATCATGGCAGAAAACATAATACTAACACTCACACCAGGAAACTACAGGTTCAAAGTACCAAGAGAATACGAGAAAATAATACTTGTAAAAACACATGACACATACATGCTTTACTTCAAGGATACAAATGAAAAATACAGATTCAAAATAGTAAACAATCAGATAAAAACAATAATAAAACCACCAGGCATAATTGGTGAAGCCTACGACCTACTAAAGAAATCAATGATAGAATACGGTGAAATCACTGTAAAAGATGCAACAATAATCCTGGTAAAAGAGCTAGGTATTAGTAAGGAAGAAGCAAGAAAAATCTTATCAAAACTAATACTTGAAAAATACATAAGAGTAATACATGGAAAAATAAATATCTATTAGGAAAGAAGCTATAACCTACTAAGCTCTTCGTCAAAAAACACTTTTAACAAGCCAAGCTTCTTCATAACAATATTTATATAATCCATGATAATATCTCTACTAACACCCATACGCTCAGCTCTGCTAAGAACAATGTTTTCAACAATACTATACTTCTTATACCTTTCATTAAGATCTTTCCATGGAACACCACTCATAGCCTTCATAACTTCTTTATCAATAGGAATAATGCCTTTAACCATCATGAAAGCAATAATAGGGTAACCAATATATCCACGATAAATAGTTCCATTATCATTACTATACGTATGAAATACATTGTTCTCCTTCTCAACTAGTACAACCTTATATACCTTATCCCCCCTACTAGAAACAACCTGAGCCTTCTTATCATCCAGCACCTTTATACGCTCATCACCAATACTACCAATAGCTTCTAAGACCTTGATCCTGGGAGGCTTCCTTAACAAACGAAGACTACTACTCAACTAAGCCTCATCTCCAATAATTTTTATAACAAGTGGATCACGAGAAACAATAACTCCCTCACCATTAATCATTTGCCCAACACCTAGATTAACGTATTCCTCAAACTTATCCTTAGGAACAACCAAGTAGAAGAAAGCAGACTCGCCATTAATACTTCCCTGAACATATAAAGCATCTGTACCATCACTCAGCTTCTCAAAACCCACTATAATGCCCTCAAACAAAACCTTGGATGCACTCATGATACACCACACTGTAATTACTCAATAAGCCTATGTCATAGAAATAATGTGATAAACACCATTAATAGGCTTTAACCCTGCAAACAAGGAGATAAATTAATACATTATATATGCCAAATACTATATTATGGTGAAGAATCATGGTAGATGAAAAACAAGAAATAATAGAAAACGAGCTAAGCACAGGACTAGTAATAGCAGGAGCATATGCTAATAAGCTTAGAAGAACACTCTTCGCCCAACTAAGAGACTTAGTAAAACAAAACCGTGAATTCGCAAGAGAAGTAGCACGCGCCTCAGCAGAAATAAACAGATTGATCTACATCATATTAGTCGAGAACCTAGGCTGTGAAAAAGGAGATGTTGTAAGAATAAGAGTAAAATACACCGTAGACCCCAAGGAGTGGAGAATAAAATGGAACTATGAAACACTACGCATAGAGTACTTCAAGAGACAGCCAGACGATAAAGTAGCAGAAGTAGTAAAGAAAGTTATAAGTGAAAAACTAGAAGAGATCAAGGAACAATACAAAGAAGCACCAACTAGGGAGGAGGCAGAAGCAATACTCAAGGGAGAAGTAAAAACACCCGAGGAAGAATGGGGTGAAGAAAAAGAAAAAACAATAGAATTCATGGGGGCAACACAACCAATCAAAGCAGAAGAAGCTGAACAACCACCAATGGAAGCATTAGAAGAAATAGCCTCAGCAGACCCAATAGGCGAGACAATGATTGGTGGAGCAGTTTTCAAACTCACCAACAAGAATGGTGAAAGTGTGGGAATAGCATCGCTAGAACCCCATGCTGGAGGATGGATCCTAGATGTAATAATGATCAGCAAGGGAAAAGCATATAGAGCACACATTAAAGCCTCGAAGAACAAAGAAGAATACATGAACAATCCAGGACTAATCATAGAAGAAATAAAGAAAACTAAACCAGTACCTATATCACGTGAAGACGCAGAAACAATAATAAGGTCAAAAATGGAGGAACTAGTTTAAAACAATCCTCTCCTATTTTTACAATTTAAGAACTCCTAACATGTTCACTTATCATCTTATCAAGCAGGTTAAAGAAGATCTCTAGCTTATCAATCTCAACACGTGCTCCTGCAGCATTTGGATGACCACCACCACTACAATTTATTTCTTTACATAGTTTCCTAAGCAGTATATTCAAATCAATGCCTTCAATACTCCTAAGACTCATAATAGCAATATTGTTCCTAACCTCATAAGCTAACCCGACAGGAGATGAACCATATACTCTCGCATACGTAGCTGCACGTCCAAGACTGCCTGGAGGATTAACTACTAATGATAAGAACTTGTACTTTTTAACCACATGTTCTCTAACCCATAACCGGAGCTCTTCATCTCTTCTGCCCTGAATAATAGCTCTTAAAACAAGTTCGGAATCGTTACTAGGAAGACTATTATGTGCCAAATACTTCACAATCCTTCTCTTAAAATCGTATTCTCTCCTAGAAGACTCGAGAGCTTGAATAAGTATCCCGGCTTCAAAAAATACGTGACGCTTATCCCAGTCATTGAGAACCTTATTAACCCATTCAGTGTTATCCAAATAATCCCCTATAGCTCCAAACAATGCTACTCTACTATACTCGTCGCTCAAGCCCTTGTCGTGGAAATACTTATAAACAAGCTCAGATGCTGAACAACAAGTATCATGGATCACTTCACCACTCAGATCTCTAGGATTTAATCCAAGAGGAGCCGGATGATGATCTATGTAAACTACTGAGCCATGTCTCGAGCGCTCTCTAAGCACATCCCTAATAACATCTATACTTTTCTCACACAATGCAATATCAGCAATAAATACGTTATCACCATTACTTGTAAACTCTAATAAGTCATTAGCTAATCCAGCTGGATGAGTAAAATAGACATCAACACTACAGTGCCGGATTAAAGCATAATAGTGGTAAGCCAAAGCACCACTACACACACCATCACTATCCCCATGCACTAGAAGAACCCACCTACACATAATACTCACCCACTATGTAGTGCTAAACTATTTTCGAGAAAAAAGGGTCAGTCCCGCGCGAGAACCCCATCCCCAAAACGGGTAGGTTCTGCTAAGCTTCTTCATCCCACCTAGTGAATATCTATGGTCTCACCCGTTAAAACATTACTCACTAAGATATGTTTAGGGGAACAGGAAAATGCCAGCAAAACTAGAAATAGACAAGGCACCAGAAGACATACTCGAGCTAAGCAATGAAGAAATATTAGAAGAATTCATTGCAACACTAGAAGCATCGGGAGCAAGCCCTGATACTATAAAGTCATACCAGTCTGCAATAAGTGACTTCTTAGAATTCATTGGTGATAAGCCTTTACGTCAAATAACAATTAGAGATATCATAAAATGGAAAAATCATAGATTAAGAAACGGGTTCCCAAGATCAAAAACAATGGATAGAAAAGCATGGCAAACAACACTGCATTACTATACATTATTCCTCAATAGATTCTTTGAATGGCTTGGAATAAAGATAAGAGTACCCAAAGTAAAGAAACCCCCCAGACAGATAAAGATCTTAACAGATGAGGAAGTTGCACGACTAGCAGCAGTAGCAAATGATCCATTGGACAAACTAATAATATCACTACTACTAGACACTGGTCTAAGAAGTAAAGAACTATTAGGAATAAGAGTAAAAGACATAGATTTCAATAACAAGACAATAAATATTGAAACCACAAAATACGGTGTATCAAGAAGAGTAATAATAACAGAAAAAACACTTGAACTAATCAAAGCATGGATAACAATAAATAATCTAAAAGAAAACGATAAACTAATACCATTAACATATAGTGGACTATATAAGAGAATAAAGAAACTCGGAAGAAAAGCCGGAATACCATTATCAAAGATAAGACCCCATATTCTTAGACACACATTCGCAACAATAGCATTAAGAAAAGGACTAAGCCTCCCAAGCCTACAGAGAATCCTAGGACATGCAGACATAAAAACGACTCAAGTATATCTACACTTAACAATAGATGATATTAAGAAAGAATATGAGAGAACTCTAGAAAATAGAAACGATATAATATGTCCAAAATGCTTTAGGAAAATACCATCGGATGCTTTATATTGTCCGTACTGTGGAGCACCATTAAATAATACACGAGCAGCACTAGCTAAGACATAGATTCGTCAAGCAGTCTTGCAAGAAGTATTCTCGGTATCTTAATGTATTCTGGGTTCTTCTCTCTATAATACGTGATTATCTCCTCACCATTCTCAACAGGGAATACGTCGCTATAGTTGTTGATGAAGTCAAGGAATTCCTTGTCATCACTATGTATTATTACTAAGACGTTATTCACTGGAATACTCCACTTAACACCACTATTCTTAATTCTAAGTAATTCTCTCAAATACTCATCGTCACTACTAGCTCCCTTTACTTCAGCTAGATAATACTGAGTAAGATAATGAGCTATGATTTCAGCAATAATTTTGTTGTCTTTCTTGACAACGTAACTAGATAACTCACTATGATCAAGTAAGACAGCATGAGGACCTTGTTCTACAACGTATCCAAGCTCTCTGACTTTCTTCAACAAGTATTCAAGATCCTTTACTTTGAGCTCCACAATTCTCAATTCTATAAACCCTTTTATACATGATAAAAACTAAGACCTTAATAAATCTCGAAGAGGAAAAGAATTGGGGAAATACTTTATTCTTAACCGAGACATTTTCAGAAAAGAGATTGTAACTGGGTCGAGAACCGAGGAAAAAGCCGTAAAGTATTTGAGAGATAAGTTAAGTGAATACGTGGATTGGATAGAAATAATTCCAACGCCTGTTGATACATGGTATGAAGAAAAATGTGTTCTAATATGTGGAGACACAACGATCTATTGTAAGGCATTGCCCTACACATTATCAACAGACATAGAACTAGAACCCATACATGGATACTACTTGGGAGAACATATAGCCTTAAGTAAACCCGCTGATTCAAAAATAGTATTTATTCCATATCCACCGGATCCAGATGATGCGAAGTATGTTGTCCTTAAACTATGGAGAAAAGGAGCTAAAGCAGTAGTTTTTTATGATCAATTACCAGGGAGATACAGACGAATAGTAATAACTGGTGACGAAGACTACAGCTTCACAAAGGGTTCACCACCTCCTATTCCTGCAGTATCCATAAAAAAGGAGGACTACTTGAAAATAGTCAAGGAAAACCCCAGTAAGTGTTCACTAGAAATAATTACTGGTGTCGTTCATAATAATAGGGGAAAAACACTAGTGGCAGGAATAAATGGGAGAGGAGAAAAAGAAATACATATAACAGCACACCATGATCACTGGTTTCAAGGATTTTGTGACGACAATATAGGAGTAGAATTACTTATACAACTAGCTTCTCTACTAAAGAAGAATAGTTATCCAAACATATTACTAATATCTTATACAGCAGAAGAATCCGGAGCACCAAATTATACTAGCTGGTACTGGTCATGGGGGAGCAGATACTACTTAAATATATTAGCAGATATGAACAAGATAGACAAGATAATTACAGACATCAACTTAGACACAATATATACATCACCACTAAGCATCAATGCAAACCCCTCATTAATGAAATGCCTAGAACAACTCATGAAGAAACACAAAATACATTACAGGGGCTTCGATCACCCATATTTCGATAGTTTCTCATACTCGTTACAAGGAGTACCAGCTCTAACAATTCATTCATTCAACGAGATGCTCCATATATATCACACCAACCTAGATGATGGGACAGAATTCAATGAAAAAACTCTAAGAGAAGCACTTACTATAACACAAGAGCTTATAGTGTGCTTAACAGATAATCCGCCAGAACTAAAACCATTGCTGACACAAATAAAAACAAGACTAGAAAACCTAGATGGCTTAGAAACAAGAATGCTAGTTAGTAAACTAGAAACTTTACAATTAAGAGGAATCCCACAACAGAAAATCATTAAGTTAACTACGAAGGAGTTCCTAAAAACAATCTATATACCAGGTATTAATGGGTTATTTGAATCGAACTTATTATCAGATATTGACTACTTATACAAGATATTGAAAAATATTGAGAAATATATCGATACCGAACTAGAACTCAGAGCAGTTGATAATATTCGGTTGTTTCAATTACCTATAACTAAGCACAATATACATGAAATACCAAATATAATAAGACAAATTATTATGGAGCAATTACGGAAATATATTGATAAAATTGATGAAGAAATAGTAAAACTATTAATAGAGAAAAACTTGATAAAATGACTTTTTAACTAAAACTTATAATAAACAAAAAGAACACCAGAAAATAAGTAAGTTAATAAACTATGAATCAATGGTGAACACTGGCATGAGTATAGAGAAGTTTAATTTAGACAAATACGTTAATTTCCCGGAGTGGTATCACGAAATACTTAAGCAGGCGAAAATTGTTGATATAAGGTATCCTGTTAAAGGTATGAATGTTTGGATGCCATATGGATTAAAGGCATTAAGACTAATTCAGAAAATAATGATCAGGCTCCTCGAAGAAACTGGTCATGAAGAAGCATATTTTCCAACAATGATCCCGGAGTCAATATTTTCTAAAGAAAAAGATTTTCTCAAAGGATTTGGTGGCGAAACATTTGTTGTTGAAGGGACATTGACTAAGAAGTTTGGAGAAAAACTACTAGTACGTCCTACAAGCGAAACAGTAATGTATTATATGTGGAGTCTATGGATAAAAGGAAGAAAGGACCTTCCGATCAAAATGTATCAAGTAGTTAACGTATTTAGATACGAGACAAAAATGACTCATCCAATACTAAGAGTAAGAGAGATTATGGGCTTTATAGAAGCCCACACCGCTCATCCCACTATGGAAGAAGCTGAGAAACAGATAGCTGAAGCAATAAATATCTATAAGAAATTCTTCGATGAACTACTTATTCCATACTATATTGTAAAAACACCACCATGGGATACGTTTGCAGGTGCAGAGTATAACTATGACTTTATCACAGTTATGCCCGATGGTAAGGGATTAGAGTTAGGATCAGTAATTAATCTAGGACAGAAATTCTCCAAAGCATTTGATATAAAGTTCATGGACAGTGATGGAAGAGTAAAATACGTATACCAGACATGTTACGGTATTAGCGAACGAACCCTAGGAGCAATAATAGGTATTCACGGAGACAAGCGTGGACTTTTCTTCCCTCCAAAAATAGCTCCTATACAAGTAGTGATAGTGCCTATTGCACGGAAAGGAGAGGAAGAAGAAATAAGAAAATATATTAGTAAAATAGAACAAGTTCTACGAGATAACAATATTAGATATTATACAGACTGGGACCCAGAACACACTCCTGGCTGGAAATACTATTTCTGGGAAATGAAGGGAGTACCTACAAGAATCGAAGTGGGGAGGAGAGAAGTTGAGAACAAAACAGTAACTATTGCAAGAAGAGATGGAGCACCGAAAACAACTGTCAGGCTCGAAGAACTAGTCAATACTTTAGAACAATTATGGAAAGAAATAAACAATTATCTCTACCAAAAAGCCTTGGAACACTTGAGAAAAATGACGATCATAACGGATAATCCGTCAGAAGCATACGGGAAGAAAGGATTAATCATAGTACCATGGGATGGAAGCATGGAGTGCGCTGAAGAACTTGAGGAATCAACTGGTAAACAAGTATTAGGAGAAATAATTGAATCACCGATACAACTGCCAGATCCTAAGACAAAGAAAACATGTCAAAACAAGACAGCTGATAGATATGCTTTACTAGGTACAACATATTAAGAAAAACAATACGGGATTAGTAGTAGA
>JAMOPC010000317.1 GCA_027064845.1 Desulfurococcales archaeon
CTTGAATATGGCTATAATAGATGTCTTAGTAGGATACACTATGTATAAGATAGTGTTGAAAGCCTTAGGGCCATCTACTAAGACTAGATTCATAGGAGGATTCATAGGAGGATGGCTTGGAATAACATTAGCAGGAATAGCATGCGGAGTAGAGATAGGGCTATCGCCTAGCTTCCCCTATGGAGTATATGTCACAGTACCTGTTATGGGTTTATGGCATCTAGCACTAGGAGTAATAGAGGGAATAATTACTGGAATGGTAGTATCTTATCTCTCCACGAAGAACCCGGACATAATATTTTCTGAGAGGTGATACCTTTGAAGAAGAAACAATGGATATTGATAATTCTCCTTATACTAATAAGTCCATTGTTCGGAGTCGTATTAGCAGATATGGTAGGATACCATGAACCCTTAGACATAGCTGCCGAAAAACTAGGATTGAAAGACATTAGTGACGAGATAAATTGGTCACCATTCTATGATTATAGTATCCCAGGACTAGACCCAATAACAGGTTATATAGTATCCGGATTCATCGGTGTAGGTATAATTTACCTGATAGGCTCCCTAATACAGCGAATAGCCGGTAAAAAACAATGAGATATACGGAGAAAATCCTTGAAGAAGCATCAATGATTATAGAGGAAATAATTACGGAGAAGAATTTTTCCACAAAGGCGGACCCATTTGTTGTAATAATTGTTTCTATCATAATGGCTTTCCTAGTTGCCTTCACAAATAATTACACAATGATACTTTTCTCGTTACCAATACTAATTACGATATTTTTATTGTTATCAATAAATAAGTCATATTTTGTGAAAATACTATTTATCCTCTTATTATTAGGCGCTATACCGGGAATTCCGGTTATCTTTACAAGTACAGGTTACATTAATAGTTTAAACGATCTAGTACTAAAACCAACAAGTACTGGTTTAGAAAACTTTGTAGTTTTTGTATCAAGAGTAATTATTTCATCATTATTCTTCATACTACCAATTATTGGTTTTGGTTGGTATGGTTTTCTAAAAAGTCTTTCAAGACTAAAGCCTTTACGTGTCTTTCTATCAATATTATCACTTGTAATAGTCATACTCCCTAGGATTCTAAGGAATATGTTATCAATTATGTTTGCTAGAGAGGCAAGAATCATAAGTAAGAATTATAGGGTATTGTGGCGGACAATATCATCAACTGTTGGAGATACTATTATAGTATCCCACGTATATGCAGGAAAGTTAGCTAAGGCAATAGCTGCAAGAACAATAACAAACACGTATTTCTATGAAACTAATATGTGGAAACATAAATATAATTACATAGACTTAACGCTAATCCTAGGAACAATAACCTATATTACATTATATATACTGGTTGAGACGTCATGGTTAAAACTCTGCTAGAAGCAAAGAAGATCTGGTACAAATATCCGGCGATGGATCAATGGGTATTAAAAGACCTTGACATATCTCTAGAAAAACACAAAGTAATACTAGTTACTGGACCCAATGGAGCAGGTAAAACAACACTGATCCTAATCCTCGCAGGCCTTCTTGAGCCACAAAAGGGCGAAGTCTTATTACACGGAAAACCTTTGAAGCAACAATTGCCACAAGCACGTAGATACATTGGCGTACTCTTCCAAAACCCTGAAACCATGCTTTTTAACCCCATAGTTTATGATGAGATAGCGTTTGCTCCTAGACAATTGTTCGATAATGAAGAGATTATCGAGAAAAGAATTCATAGTGTATTAGAACAAATAGGATTAAATAAAGAATATTTAAATAAACACACGTTTAAGCTAAGCTATGGCGAGAAAAAACTCATAGCTATAGCTTCTATCATATCATATGATCCTGAAATCCTATTACTAGACGAACCTCTAACGAATCTTTCTAGAAAATATAAAGACAAAATACTAGAGCTAATTAAGAATTGGCGAGAACAAGGAAAAGCCATCCTCATTGCTAGTCATGACATCGAAGAGTATATTAATATATATGATTACTGCTACATTCTTAGATCAGGAAAACTCTTCGAAAATTGTGAATCTTTACAAGAATAGCTAGGGGTATCACTTTTTAAACAGCCTATGTAAAAACATCTACAATCATAGGATCACCTTCTTAAACCCAATTTAATCATGCGTTAAAGAATTCTTTTTTATTATTGAAGCCCTAGAATATAATTATAGACAACAAGGCTAGGTATCTATATATACGTGGGTGTATAATATGGATGTGAAAACCCTCACAGGAATCTTCATAATATTACTAATAATAGTTGGTGTAGCAGCATTCTATGCAGGAATGATGTATGGAGGAGGACAAGCACAACCAAGTGGAGCAGGAGGCACAGTTACAACAACAGTCACAAAGACGGAAACTAAAACTGTAACAGCTGGCGGTGGAGGAGCACCCACATGGACTCCTCCAGAAACCGTCAAAGCAGCATTCATCTATGTAGGACCAATCGGTGACTTCGGATGGTCATATATGCATGATGTTGGTAGAAGAGTTGTTGAGACCGTGTATAAGGACTGGTTAAAGACAACATATGTTGAGAGTGTCTCAGAAGACAAGTTAGGAGAGACAATAGATAACCTAGTATCACAAGGATACAACGTAATATTCACGACAAGCTTTGGATTTATGGACAAGACTATTGAAAAGGGTGAACAATACCCCAATGTAATGTTCTTCCATTGTTCAGGATATAAGAGAAGAGCTAATGTTGGAACATATTTCGCAGACTTATACCAAGTCTACTATCTCAATGGATTAATAGCTGGTGCATTAACCAAGACTGGTAATATTGGATATGTTGCAGGCTATACCATACCCGAGGTGGTTAGACACATTAACGCATTCGCTATCGGTGCTAAAGAGGTAGGTGAACAACTAGGCAAAGACATCAAAGTACACGTCATAGAGATCGGTGCATGGTTTGCACCAGACAAAGCAAGAAGCGCTGCTGAGACCCTATGGAAACAATACAATGTAGACGTCTTGGCCTTTACTGAGGACTCAACAGCCATACTAGAATATGCACAAGAAGTAACCAAGGGATATGAAGAAGGCAAATACGATCACCCACTATACGTATTTAGCCACTACAGCCCAGGATACATCTATGGACCAGATGCAGTAGTCAGCGGACAGATCGTTAGATGGGAGACAATATACTTAGACATCCTAGCTAAGATCAAGGCAGGCATCTACACACCATACAACCTAGGCAACGTTGACTACTGGTACCTACTTAACTCCGGTGGAGTAGACTTTGGAGCGCATATTTATGAAAATGGTACTGTAATGCATATCAACCCCAAGTATGTTCAAACACTCAAAAGCATTACAGTAACAGATAAACTAACTGGTAAAAAGGTAAGTGTATATGACTTAATAATGAGCAGATATGAGATGTTTAAGAATGCACCACTCCTGACACCATTACAGCTAACAGCAGTAACCCACAAGTACGAGAACATTGGAAAGATCAACATACCGCCAGCCAATCCGAACCAGCCAGATCCATACAGCAAGATCGACATTTACATAAGCACGTATTGGGACCCGTTCACCGGGCCATTAAGTGGGTATGTCAAGGACAATCCATCACAGAAAGTAACCATACCCGAGGGACAGAGACTAGGACACGACGACCTCTGGAGTATGGACTGGTTTGTTGATTGGGTAGTCTACCACGGAGCCGCTTAAATATCCTAACCCTAGAATAATTTTTATCAATACAGGAACAGGTGGAGTGATGGTGGCGAGCCAAGCTGAAAGCCAAAAATCTTTTTTCTCCTCCCCTTCCACTGAGACCCCAATAATAAAACTAGAGGGAATCACGAAGAGATTCCCAGGAGTCATAGCACTTGATAACATCAACTTAGAAATACATCGTGGAACAGTACACGCTCTCCTAGGAGAGAACGGTGCAGGAAAATCGACATTAGTAAAGATCCTATACGGAATTTACACTCCTGATAGAGGAAGAATATACGTAGACGGGAGACCAGTAAGAATAGCAAGCCCCATGGATGCTATCAGGCTAGGAATAGTAATGGTATCACAATCACCAGTAATCATTGATAGATTAACAGTTGAGGAAAACATAGTACTAGGCCTTGAAAAATTCAATATGTTCGCACCAATAAGAAGAATAAGAGAGAAAATAATCGAAGTCTCAGAAACAGTTGGTGTAAAAATTGATCCAAGCACTGAGGTATGGAAACTAAGCTATACACAGAAACAACTAGTAGAAATAGTGAGAGGACTCCTACTAGGAGCAAGAGTTCTACTCCTAGACGAAGCCATTACCTACCTACCATTAGAGGAGAAGAAGAAGTTCTACAAATTCATAAGAAAATTCGCAGATGAGGGAGGAACAGTAATACTCATAACACACAAAATACCGGAGGCAACGGATGTAGCAGACCTAATAACAGTTCTGAGAAGAGGAAAAGTAGTAGGAACAGTACCAGTTGAGGGAACAAGCATTGAAGAAATAAGAAAAATGATGTTCGGTGAAAAGAGCGGTGAGATAACATACGAGAGACTTCCTCCAGGAAACCCGGGCGAAGTAATACTAGAGATAAATGACTTATGGGTAAGAGGAGACTTCGGGGACTACGCTGTCAAGGGCGTAAGCCTAAAGGTTAGGAGAGGAGAAGTGGTAGGAATAGCTGGAGTAGCTGGTAATGGACAAAAAGAATTAATTCAAGCAGTTATGAGGCTAAGACCTGTCGAGAAAGGCAAGATAGTATATGATAATGTCGATATAACGAATAAGACAACATATTATCTAAGACTAAATGGTGTAGGATACATACCAGATCTGCCGGCAAAATATGGTGTAAGCATTGAAAACAACATTCTAGAAAACATCGCTATAATCCCAACATTTAGCAGAGAAATAATTAGTTGGAAACGCATAAAATCACTAGCCTACAAGCTGATCAGAGAATTCGAGATCAAGACTCCCAGCCCAGAAACACCAGTAAAGTTCCTCAGCGGAGGAAACATCATGAAAGTACTAGTATCAAGAGAACTAACGGCAGCTACAAAACTATTAGTAGCATATAATCCGACAAGAGCACTAGATGAAGCAACAGCTATCAGAGTCAGGAAGATAATAAAGTCAAAAGTAATTAACGAGAATGTGGCCGCACTCATAGCTAGTGAAGACCTTGACGAGATATTTCAGATCAGTGACACCATAGTTGTTATGAACAGCGGTAAAATAGTGGGTGTATTCCCCGCAGATAAGGCTAAGCGTGAAGAAGTAGAACACCTTATGGTGATGTAAGCCATGGAGTTCCCTATAAGCATGATTATAGTTAGACGTGTCAAGCCTCTCCCATACTGGATAGTACCAGTATTAGCACTAGTAGTGGGACTGCTAATATCAATGATAATCCTATACGCTATGAGTGGTGGTGTTATAACACCCTATGATGTATTGGTATCAATATATTACGGATTCACCAACGTAGGACTCCTAGCAAAAACCTTTGCACTACTAATAATAGTCGGTATAGGACTGCTTGTAAGCTTCAAAGGCGCAATCTGGAACATCGGTGGTGAAGGACAATTCTATATGGGAGTAATGCTGGCAGCATGGGTAGCACTATTCTCGGGATTCGCGTTTAATGGGTTTATAGCAAAAACAACAATGATACTCATGGCGGTACTGGCGGGAGGATTCTGGGCACTATTAGCAGCATTGCCGAGGGCTTATCTAAACATTGACGAAGTACCAGTGACTTTGATGATGAATTATATTGCGTATTATATAGTGGATTATATAACCAAGAGTGAGTGGAGAGAAAAACAATACGGATTCCGCAAAACACCAAGAATACCAGAAACAACGATGTTCCAAGTGATTGATGGAACAACTCTAACATTAGAGCTATTGATATTAATGATAGTGATATTTGTTGCGGTATGGTTATTGTTTAAATATACCAGTCTAGGACTAAGAATTAAGGTGCTTAGCAGCAATCCTAACCTCTTGAGAAGTAGTGGTATAAGTGTACAGTTAACAGTAGTAACAGCATTACTTCTCAGCGGAATGATCATAGGAATAGCTGGAGCAGCATATCTTGGATCAGTGTCGCACAATATAAATTATCCAGTAGAGGAATATACGCCGGGTTATGGTTATACAGGTATTCTGGTAGCATGGTTGTCAATGTTAGAACTAATAGCTGTTCCGATAGCAGCATATATTATTGGGGCATTGCACACAGCAGGTATTAGTATACAGATAATGGGCGCTGGTGGAGCGGCAGTAGTAAATATTTTTATCGGTAGTATCTTGCTAACGTATGCTGTCCTTATAACGATCTCAGAGTACAAGATAAAGATAATTATTAAGAAGAGGTGAGGGAAATGATAGATGCATTCATAAGCTTGCTTGCTGGTATGAGCTCGGTATTCTTAGCTTATTACTTAGCAGCACTGGGACATGCAATAGTTGAGAAGAGTGGGGTATTGAACCTAGCAATAGATGGCATATTTGCATTATCAGTAGCTGTCGCCTATGCTGAAGCAGTTTATACAAATAACAATATCCTAGCATCATTACTATTAACAGCAATTGTGGCTGCATTATTTGGAATGTTATTAGCATTCCTAGTGACAAAATTCCCAATAAGCCATGGAGCAACGGGACTTTCAATGATGTTCTTAGGATATGGATTAGCAAGTCTAGTAGGATTGCCAGCAAGGAACCTGCAGGGATCAATTAGGGGATTAGAAATAGGTTATACCATAGATGTTTATAACCCAGTATGGATAGCTGTATATGTTGCAATAGTGCTGATTGGTCTAGGAGCGTTATTCCTCATAAACAAGACAAAGATCGGTGCAGCAATAAGAGCTGCAGGAGAAGATCCTGCAGCGGCTGAAGCACTTGGTGTAAACGTGTTAATGGTTAGGTTATTTGCTGGAGCATTAGGATTTGCACTAATAGGATTGGGCGGAGCAATATTTGAGCTAGCATATGTGCAGGTGTGGAGTGAAGGTACTGGTATGGGTCATGGATGGCTAGCATTCGCTATATCCCTAAGTGCTGGTAGACATCCACTACTACTAATACTCTCGTCCAGTGTCTTCGCCGGGCTAGTCAAGTACATGACAACGATCCAGGCAATGTACAATATATCTACAGAGCTTGCAAAGATGTTGCCATTCATTGCAGCTATACTAGCAATGGTAATATTTATGGCAACACCCCTGAGAAGAAGATTAGCACCACCAAAGAGCTTAGGAAAGATCTACTTCAGAGAAGAGAGAACTGTTTAAACCCAAACATCTTTTTCTTCTTTTCTCACTTCTCTCCTCTTATATCCTCCTATTTATCTAGGAGAAATACTGATTAATACTTTATAAGTTAGACGTAGACTAGATAGAGTTTGGGGATCTGATAATACCATGGCAAAAACACTATTACTCAGAGTATACGCTGAATCAGCTAATGGAGGAATATATAGTATCTTATGGGAAAACTGTTTAACGATTCTGCCAATCCCGGAGAGACAAACACTCAGGAATGATCCTCAGCACTTAAGGATGGATAAGATCATTGATAAATGTACTAATAAACCGATCAAAGAATTTTACCCCAAAAGAATAAGGGAGAAATATTTATATGTTCACTACGATCCAAGATTAGACAAAGGTTTCTATACAGACTACTATATGCCAAAAGGCAGGCTCCCGAAAAAGAAAGACAAGCGACTAGGTGAAAATGATTTATTATTATTCATGGCAGGCATAATAAAGAGAGAAAAACAAAGCAGCACAAAAATACCTAGCATCAATAAATACAATAAGAATGGCAAAGCAGGAATATTCATTATTGGAGGCATAATAGTTGAGGAAATAATAGATACTGAAGAAATAGGGTGGAAAAAAGCGATTAAGAAATATCCGGAACTAAAACTGAGTCCACACTATTATAGATATAGAGATAAACCAGTAGCAGTTATTGGGAAATCATTTATTCTAGAAGAACCATATCCCCTGACGATATTTCCAAGAATAATAAATAAGGATGCATACCAATTACTAGGAAAAGAAATACTCTATAACATGATTCGGAACAATTTCCGTAGATCAAGGGTTTTCGAGACAAACCTCGATAAAATACTGAAGATACTCAAATAAACTAGACTAAATGGTGATGGAATGAATAAGGAAAGAGTATACCAAGTAACAGCATTGATCGGATTAGCACTAATACTTATTTCTGTATTCTTTCTTCAAACCAGAACAGTAGTAGTAGTCAAGAAGTTTGATACAGTACACTTACCTGGTGAAACATATATCTCTATACCGGTTTATCTTAAAACAAACGATAATATAACATTCACCACCAATACTAGCAATGAGCTATTGATCATACTCTCCTCATCAGAGATCTTGAGTAAGGAAAATAATTATGTAGAAAACATAACGAGATACACTAACATGAACTATACATTCAGAGGAAAACCGGGGAAATACTATCTACTAATCATTAATAATAATGATAGAGATATATGGTTCAAGTACAATCTCCTAATCTATAAGGAAAAGATAACTGAAAAGTACAATGGTGCAGTATCAATAACTGGCACAATAATCTTATTCGTGTCAATAATTCTATTACTCAATCATAAGATGAAGGAATGGTCGAAGAAATATCCAGATAGATACATTGAGCCCGGCATAGAGTGTTGGTCACATAAGATAAACAAACATAGATGCAAAATATTCTTACCAGAGATTAATTATGAACTACCCAAGCAATTATGGGTTATAATGAAAGAACTAGGATATACAAGGAGAAGAGAATTATCAGAAGAACTTGTCTCTTATGAGAGAAAAATAAGCATTTTAACGAGGAATAGGGGAAAACCTTGTGAAGTTATCGTATCAGTTGAAGAACCATATTTAACACTCTACTACGAAGTATGGGCACCAATATCATCTGGAACAAGAGACCTTCCCTGGATCTTCCGGGAAGCCAAGAAGATCAGGGATTATATCTACGAGAAATATAATGTAGGAAATATATCCTCGAATAAGAATAACTAAGACATGGAGATGACGAGGAATCCCGGGTTAGCTATGAGGGGCACAATATGTGCTCCAATGATAGGGGCCCCGCATAGCTGATCATAATATTCCCTAGAGGAAAACATTATTATCTGAACCAATATTATAGATTAAACGGGTGAACCACTATGGCAAAGTATAAGGTAACTATTGACCCTAGAGATAACTGTATATCAGACATGGTATGTGTATCAATATGTCCAGACGTCTTCGAGATGAACCCTGAGGACAACAAGAGCCAGATCGTTGAGAAGTACAGAGTAGATCCTAACAACCTAGCTGTTGGTATTGTACCAGAGGACTTAAAGAGCTGTGTCGAAGACGCTGCTAATGCTTGTCCAGTACAGATAATTCACGTTGAGCCCGTTGAGGAGTAAAGCAAAACTAGTCTTATGGTATTAACAATAACTTGTTTTTTATTGTTCCTCATACAATCCATAAACTAGAAGCCTTCTAATCTTCTCTTTATCGATAATCCCTTTCTCCCACAAGTCTTTGATCATAAACATTATCTCCGCCAGTTCCTTATCTTTAACCCTAATAATGTATTCATCAACGGGTTCAGCATATTCTAAGACATGCTTAGATAAACCAGACAACTTATCAGGATTAAATCCGACACCATCGAAAACAATTATACCGTGTCCTTCTAATTGCTCCTTAATATCATCGGGTACCTCGTACTTGGATACTAAGAACATTTTATCAGGACTATAAACTGATTTATAGAGTTGAACAACCTTAACCTCATTAAGCCTAACTCCTTTTCTACCACTTAGTTTTTCTGCCGCTTCCCTCCTAGTAACACCCAAGACATCAGCTAGTCCATCCCATAATCCCTCAATCCACCTAGTACGCCATTCCTCAGCACTTAGAGGCTT
>JAMOPC010000318.1 GCA_027064845.1 Desulfurococcales archaeon
AGAGATATATCCTCAACTTATCATCAACCCTGTGAGCCTCAAGAATGAAGCGAGAAAGCCTCAACAACAATTTGGCAAGTTCTCCTCTCTCAATGCCTAGTTTAGGAGAAACCCTATACCAAGGCATACGTGTCTCCCTCCAAAGAATAATACTAAGGGGGAGACAATGGAGGATCTTGTGAAGGAGCTTATGCAGCAGCTACTCTTTCCGTATCGCTTTATCGGGGACAAGCTCGGCCTCGACACGGATCCTTTAATCCTAGCCTACATTATAGCTGCAGTGCTTACCGCCTTGTCCCTATTACTGAGGATCCTAGGATTCAGGAGACTATCGAAACTCGTAGGAGTATTAGCATTACTATCAACAGTGTCCCCGCTACTATTCACTATTTACTCGCTTTTAAGCCTACTCCAGCTAATATGATAGAAACAATGTAAATAAGACAACAATAATAGAATTTAAAGACATAAAATAATTATGTCTATTCCCTCATCTTGTCAGGATTTTCAACCAGGGCTTGGGGCTTAGTCTGAAATGCCCCTTCCACAGAGGATTTTCTATTATATTCCATGATTACGGAGTAGTTGAGAAATACAAAGTCTCACTATCTGACGTGGTTAATGGATTAATTAAATGTCCGAATGTTAAATAATAAGGAAATGGGAAGTGTGAGGGAGGAAAAAAGGGTTTAGTTTTTCAATAGCATAGCTAGTTCTATAATTAGGCTCATTGTTTCTATTGCCAGTATTATGTCGTCTCTATGCTTTCTGATTGTTTCGATTATCTTGTATTTCATTAACATTTTCTTTCGACTCTGATATATTTTCAGAGTACTCTTTGATTTGCATAATAGAGCTGTTCTCGAGTACAGTTTTATTAGACCCTATGCTGAGGCATTGAAATAAACTCGTATGATAATATTTAGGACTAAATCGATCGCACACATAATCTTTTTCGTTAATCTGTATTATTTTATAATATAGGATAGTCCTCGCAACTGTGGGTCTCTGAGCTAAAAATTGAGGCTTAGGGAATCAATATAAAATACTATATGGTGGGGAGGTATATTTACCGCGGGCAACTGATATACCGTGGTTACTGCAGATGATAAGGACAAAGTATGAGAACTACCAGTTTACAAGGCATTGGGATGGAGAGTTATATGAGGTTTACGAGAAGAGTGGCTAGCTTTTCTTATAGCCATTTATCCAGTGTATTAATGCTAGGTGAGCGCGCAATGCGTCGATGTTTTCTTCTAAGATAAGCATCTATATCTGCGAGTATTTCGTCAAGATTGTTCATTACAAATTCGAGTACTTCTCTGTGAACATCCCATTCCTTGGCCTTGACCAGGAGCTTTTCAATTATTATTTCTTTATACGAATTATAATTTAGTTCAACAAGTTTCCGACTTATCTTTTCCAGCTGTTTCTTGCGTTCCTCTTTTCTAAACTCTTTTTGTATCTGTGTTATTCTCTCTATCATTGGTTTGCCTCTTGTACTTCCGAATATTGATGAGCTGATAATTATTTGTGCAAGTTTTTCTGGATCTCTTAGAGAAGTTATGTAGTCGAGTATGTGGTGGAGTTCAGCCGCCATAACTCCTTTCTCGCCGAATCGTGTATGACAATATGCTTTTAATATGTCAAGTTTCGCCTTTCCCTTTCTTCCCCAGTCATGGCTTATCAATAAACTTTTAACACTTGCTGGGTCCCTCCTATATAGTTCTCCGAGCTCCGTAGGATCGTTTTCCAAAACATCCTCGGGTGTATCAATTAACCTGTTAATAAAATCAGCTACTCGTCCATCAATGCCCAGCTTCTTAGCCCACTTAATATGTGTATTCCAGTCTGGCACTTTCATTCCCTATACAA
>JAMOPC010000319.1 GCA_027064845.1 Desulfurococcales archaeon
TGAGTAAAGTGCATGAGTACTCCACGGCCCCGGGTCTCCTCCGAAGAAACAGACACATGTTGTTTTCAAGTTTACAGCTTCTACGAGATCATTTGTTGTAAGTAATGGTTTCTTATCCCTGGTCATTCTCCTGTATTCCCAGTTTTGACAATATAAGCAATCCATATTGCATGAGCCATAAAATACGGCTATGTTGAAGAACCCCCTCTCACCATGAGGTGTTAGAGCGTATCTAGGATAACCTCTCCCTGTAACGGCAGGACATACGCTGTAGGCTACGCAATTTGTTGGATGTGGATCATAGTAGTATAATCCTATTGATACATCGTATCTCATTGTAATCGGGATTATTGAATTATTGATCCTTATTTTTGATCCACAATATCCTTTAATGGACTGAGCTAGCATGCATCCTCTTCCACAAATATTGCACTTAACTCCCTTCTCAAAACTAGGTGTTCTTGGTGGTAGTTCGTATTTATTTCTACTAGTCTCATGAACCTTCTCAATTATCTTGTATGCTTTAGAGTAATTATTCCTTAGACAATCAACACATACACCAATAGTTTTCGAAACAAGTAGTGATTCCTTACCACATAGTATACATTTACCCAATATCTCAACCATTATTTCGTACTCATAAATAATTCCTTATTTATCTTAGCATAATCACTGTAATAGAATGGAGCAAATGATAATACGGCAATAAGTTCTGGAATAGCTGCACCTGGTGGAAGATCGTTGTAGAAGTGTAGATACCACATTATTATTTGGAGAACAGCTATTGTTCCCGGAATAATTGTTTTTTCCTTAGCACTTACGTAGAGTAGATAAGCAATTATGCCTAAGAAAAACAATACGGATACAAGGAAGTGTAGTTTACCATATATTTCGTCATATACACCGATCAATATAAGCATAAAACCAGTATAATTAAGAATAATGGTTCTTCCCTTATCATACGAGACCATGTACTTTATACCCAAGATACTTATCAGGTAACCACCGATAACAAGTCCTAGATTAAAAATAGGGGCTACATTACTTTTGGCGGCATGTCCTAGATCGCTTAATGCATTATACCATATGTTAAACCATGGTGACATAATTATTGATATTAATATCATTAGTAATGGTAAGCAAATACTCAGAATTACTAATAAAGGTAGAGTTTTCACATTCTCACCATACATAGTTATATTCTCCTCGAAACTTAAGAAAATAACATAGTAGTCGCTAAAACATAGGTGTGATCATCTATGAGTGCTTCTCCTATTATACTGAAACCCATAGGTATTATTCATACATCAGCGTCAATAGAGGAAATTAAAAACAGCTACTTCGGCGTAGAGGGTACTATTGAAGTATTTCCTGAATATGAAGAAGGACTAGATGGTATAGAAGGGTTTTCCCACATAATAATAATTGCTTATTTACATAAAGTAACAGATGAACAACGCCGTGTCTTAAAAGTAAGGCATAGAAGACTAGCTAGATTCGGAATTAGAATTGATGACTTGCCCGAGGTTGGTGTTTTCTGTACAGATTCTCCCCATAGACCTAATCCTATAGCTTTGTCCATTGTAGAGCTTCTTGGACGTGAGGGCAGGTTCTTGAAAGTTAAAGGATTAGACTTATTCGACGGTACACCAGTGTTAGATATTAAGGCATATACGCCTGATAGATGTATTCCAGAGCCACGTACACCTTGGTGGCAGAAGGAATTAGAGAGAAGAGTAATGGAGAGGTTCGGGGAGGTTAAATGGGTTTAAACAGGTGTAGATATGACTAGGTTCTGTATATATTGTGGTAGAGAAGACTCGCCTGATAATCCTGTAATCAATGGTGTTTGTCTAGAGTGTAGGATTAAA
>JAMOPC010000320.1 GCA_027064845.1 Desulfurococcales archaeon
ATCTTCGCCAAAGAACTCTCTAATAGTTTTTGCCAGCTCCTCTATGAATGTTGTCTTCCATCTCCTACCAACAAGTCTTATACGAACAATTTTTACTTCCTGGGACATGATCTACACCTATATTTTGTTTATAACTACTGCATATTATAATTATGTTATTAGACATTTTTAAATTATTCAATAAAAATATATTCATCAAAAACTACTATTACAGTAATCATTACTTCTTTTAAGAGATCTAGTATATTTAATGATTTATTAAACTATGTTACAACCATCATAAAAGATATAGAAGGATCAAGTTCTAATACCCAGATAAAATAACAATATTTCTTGGTGGAGACCATTTGGAGAAAGAATACATTCTTGTAATCGATCAAGGGACAACAGGTACACGTGCAGTTGTCTATGATAATGAAGCAAATATTATTGGATATAAGTACAAGAAACACAAACAAATATATCCCAAACCCGGATGGGTAGAACACGATCCTTTAGAAATATGGAATAATACAATATCTGTGATCAAAGAAGTAATAAGTGCAACAGGTATAGATAAGAACGATATAGTATCGATAGGTATAACTAATCAGAGAGAAACCACTATCCTATGGGATAAAGACACGGGTAAACCAGTGTATAATGCCATAGTTTGGCAAGATACTAGAACAGATTATTTATGTAAACAACTAATTGAAAAAGGCCTTTATGAGAGAATTCATGAAATCACAGGACTCTTTATTTCAACATATTTCTCAGCCACGAAGATCAAATGGATTATTACACATATCCCAGGGGTAAAGAAGTATCTTGGAGAGAAACGGTTATTGTTCGGCACTATAGATACCTGGATCATTTGGAAATTAACTGAAAAAACACGTGATAACATCACCCCAGATAAGGGAGGAGCTCATGTAATTGATTATAGTAATGCATCACGTACAATGCTCTTCGATATTAGGCAATTAAAATGGTCTGAAGAGATACTAGACGTAATGGATATACCGGAAGAAATTTTACCAAAAGTAGTTTATTCAAGCACGAAAAAACCATATGGATACACTAATCCTGAAATACTCGGCACAAGAATACCTATTCACGGAGACTTAGGTGACCAACAGGCAGCTCTTGTTGGTCAAACATGTTTTGATAAAGGACAAGTAAAGTCAACTTATGGTACTGGTGCATTTATATTACTAAATATTGGAGATGAAATAAAGTATTCAGAGAAAGGATTACTAACTACAGTAGGTTATGTATTCGAAAGACAAAAACCAGTATATGCATTAGAAGGTTCTATAGCTATTGCTGGAGCAGCTATTCAGTGGCTTATTGAGAACTTAGAATTGATCAAATCACCTGCGGAAACAGAGGAATTAGCTAAAAAAGCATACCCAGCAGGTTCTGGCGGCGTTTATTTCGTCCCAGCATTTAGTGGATTATTCGCGCCATATTGGGATGTTTCAGCTAGAGGATTAATCATAGGATTAACTAGATATACTCGAAAAGAACACATTGTTCACGCTGTTCTAGAATCAATAGCTTATCAGGTAAGAGATATTATGGAAACTATGCAAGAAGAAACAGGGATCTCTATAAAAGAACTAAGAGTTGATGGGGGAGTAACAAGAAATAATTATCTGATGCAGTTACAAGCAAATATCTTAGGAATCCCTATAATAAGACCAACTAATATAGAGACAACCAGCCTTGGAGCGGCTTTTGCAGCAGGTATAGGGTCTGGAGTTTGGAAGGATCTAGGAGAATTAAGAAGTCTATGGAAAATAGACAAAATCTATAAGCCTAAGTGGAGTTATGAGAAAAGGGAAAAACTTTACTACGGATGGAAAATAGCTGTTAAAAGAGCAAT
>JAMOPC010000321.1 GCA_027064845.1 Desulfurococcales archaeon
ATCCTGCATATGTAGATAGACAATTATACCTATTAATTGGAACACGTAATGAAACCATTCTCATCTATGATCTCAAACCATTTCATAATGTAACGAACGAGTATTTTCAGAGAAACTATATTTGTTTGGAGTTCCCAGCCAAGTATTTAGGTCTCGGAAGATTCGTGTATAGAGAGACATGTGTATCAGTAATATTCGTGTGGAAGAACAAGACAATAGGGATAACACCATGTATCTATCCAGAAATAGAGGAAATCAAATAGTTCTTGATCTTTTATTTTGAATTCCGTGTTAGCTGTGTTAGACGATCTATTATCATATATCGAAACTTATGATATCTCGATAAAAAGGCTTGCTATGAAATTGAAATGTTAGATTTTATTACGTTTAAGGATTTTCTAGTGGTCTCCTATCCATATTGTTTCTTTCAATCCTTTGAAGTGTTTATCTTCTGAAGAACTCTATCCATGCATATGTATCGATTACAAGTCTCCTAGTATTCTCTGTCCTCACCTCTATCTTCTTCAGAAAAACTAGTTATTCTTCCCGATCTACTCCGAAGCTCTTATACTCCTCTGTATGTCTCAGTATAGTTTCTTCATAAATCCTAGAACAAAATCTCTTCTTAAGCTTGTCCAGTTGTTTTAATGTCTTCTTTGAAACCTTTATCGTAGTATAAGATATAACCATGTATTACACCTAATAAGCAACACATTTTTCATTAATATAATCAACATTAATATAAACAATATAGTTAAGAATACTAATAACCAAAAATCACTTCAAAACACAGTATTATAAAAACATTATTTTTGGTAATAATAATCTCCAACCAAAATTGGAGAAGAAGGCACATATTAATCGCTGTTCTTAAGAGGGGTTTAGAAGACTTTCTTGTGTAATATAGGTTATTGAGAACTGGGGAGTTTTCAGGCAGTATTTACCTTGTAAGGGAATTATGTTTATTTTCTTCCAAGCCATGTCCGGATTAGAACTGGGGGGTTCCAATACAACTAGCTCAGCCACTTCTAGCACATCAGCCCCTTTCAAAAATTCTTTAATTAATATTAAGTAGGTTGCGGAGAGAATCTATGGAGTATAGTAGCCTAGCAATTAAAGCTTACACATATTGGAAGACTAGTAAGTAGCGGAGAACTATGAAGTTATAAAGGAAAATATCTGGGTAGATAGACCCGTTGATTAGAGAAACCTAGAACGTCACCACAGCTATGCATATTTACTTTCACGAGGGCTAATGTGCAGAAGAAGACGTGGGAGCATTATTAAAATATGTTGAGAAGTTCTTCAAAGAAATAGCTACTAGGGATCTTTATCGGGTTTACTCCATATTATTGAGGCTGAGAACTTATAAGTCCCAACTTGCGGAGCCAGAGGCCCCGGGTCCATGAATCCCAGCAGGCCCGCCACGCAAATACCTCTTATATAAGCCTTACTATTTCTTTATGAGAAAGTTGCAACTCTAGGTTCAGTTGAGGGAATTATGTTTGTCCTTCCTACTAGGGATAATCATAGCTGATAATCTTGAAGAACTAGGGAACCGCCTTGAGCCATGAGACTCTCCTGAAGTCTTCGTGGAATGTGAGTATTGTGTCTATGCTGTGGCGTCTACATGTTAGTGCTATTAGTGCGTCTGTCGGTAGTAGGTGGAACTTCTTGGTCGTCTCTATGAGTTCTTGGGGTGTGGCTTTGTCTTCTACTATGACTATGTTTGCTTCTTTTAGAAATTTATATAATTCTTCGATGTCTTCTTCGAAGAGTTCGTATCCGTGTTTTCGTATGTACTCCCTTAGTTTTTCTATGTGTCATATTCCTAGTTTTATCCATGCTTTTGTCCTAACTATAGTGAAAAGGGCTTCATCTAATACACGGATACATATATACAGCTCGTCCTCCTTCGAGGTTATGTCCTCTACAGTCTGGGAATTAGGAAAGGCTTTACGTCATGTAGACCTCCAGCATGAATCTATCAAGAAGCTCCTTAGGCACAGGACCTAGTACTCCACGATACTTGCGGAAAACTTTTCTCTTCCTTTCAGCTCCTACAACCTTCACTAACAACACCTCGCCTTCCTCAAAATCAACATTATCCAACGGCTTCAGTACACCTTTCTCATATTTTACTCTAATAACCTTAGACGATTCTTAACCCCCATCCATACACTATATGTATTGGGGCAATTAGCCTTTTACCCTATTTTAGAAAGATGTTTCTAGATTATCAGCAATGATACCGCAGGGAATAATCACCTATGAAGAGTTTTTCCAGCCAAAGGTTTCTACACAGTTAAATCCACAAAGAAAACAATAAATGAAGAAAATGAAGAAAAAGACAAATAAACTAGCAAACGACCCCCTAGAGAAATTATGAAAATAAATAAACCAGTCAACTGGAATCCCTTATATTCTACCATAAAAGCACCAACAAGTACAATCATATATAATATAACTGACATGGAAACAATCCCAGACCATAGCCTCTTTAACAAAGCCCACTTCATTCATAAAACCCTTAAAACTTCATCACAAGAACTACAACATTTGCGGATCCAGTAATACTAGACCAAATACTCATAAACAACACCCCACAAATAGGAACCCTAACCGTGGGAGGATAAAAACGGTATTCTGGGAAATCATAGGACGGCTCGCAAAAGAAAGAAGGCAGAGCAGGCAACAAGGTACATGTCACCGAAAGAAGCAGAACAGTACGTGTTCAAAGAAACGTTGAGGAAACTCAACGAAAGACTAGCACTAGAAGTAAAGAGGCATTCAAAACCATACGGGAGGCCACACAAAAGGAAGAAGATCCCAAACTCAAGAAATTATTTAACGAGATAGCACACAAAGCAGAATTCGAACTCGATGGAGACCCGCTATACATGAGACCCCAATACTTAACCTTAGCACTCGCCACTGTAGAGGCAATAAAGAAGGGTGCCCACAGAGATCCCCATAGACTCACACGCTACCTCCTTAAACACCAGTACGAGGCAGCCCTCAAAATCTTCAAAGAAATCCCCTACATATCACCACACTCGGAGAATAACCTATTCTGGAACTCCACGAGCTACTTCCTTCGCAGCGTCCTAGATGTCCTCAGACCAGCACGCCTCAAAGAACAGGAGAAACTCGCCAAAAACCTCTTCGATAAAGCAGTTGAAGATGAAGATATGTGGGTAAAACACCCAGACCTAGCCCACGAGAAGTTCGCCAGCTACGTAAAACAGGAACCTGGCCTGGACTGGTGGGACCTCAGCCCCGAGGAAATACTAAAAGGAATAAGAAAAATGGAGGAACAAAACCTATACCAGGAGGAAAGATACTCGCACATCCCGGCAGATATCCTACAGCGGTCCAGAAGTTCCTCATCAAGGCGCTGGTGCTTGGGGAACACCAGAGATAGGACAACGAGGTACACAGGAACCTGTACAGGGTATTCAGGGACCTCATATCTTCGCCGCTTGTCACAAGCAACTGGAGGTCTTGGATAGCAGACTGGCTGGAAAGACTGGAGAAGGGAGAAAAGGTAAGCCCGCTCAGGCACCTTCTCAAAAACCTACCCCTAAATCCAAGACTCGAGGCAGAGGTATACAGGTATCTGGCATGGATAGAGCAGGGAGAAAATATAAAGGACATACCACCGGAGGAAAAGCAGCTGTTCCTTGAAGCCGTAAAGAGAGTAAAGCAGGAAATATGGAGGAATCCCAACAGGTTTTATGAGATACTCATGGATCTCGCCTACACGAGGGGCATAAACCCGAACCTTGCAAGAAAGACCCTTGTGGGTCTTATCCATGACTTAGCCCAGATATATGCTGGTAAGAAGAGCCTTGCAGAGCTGGACCTGGAAAGGGATGCAGTCCAAGTGCTCTACATTATAAAGAGCTTGGAAGATCTAGGAAACTATGTAGAATCCTCCATGGTGACGAGGAGGCTTCGGGAAATAATTGAAACCAATATAAGAGATGGAGAAATGAGGAGAGCATACCTAGAAGCAATTAATTATTATCTACAAACCCAGCCAGACATACCTAGAAGCAAGGAATTCCTGGAAACACTTCTTGAGAGGGAAAGAGAGTTGGAGCAAAGACTTATCGATACAAAGCTTCCACGAGTCGAGATTGATAGAGTGAAAAACTTTATAGAATCCTCATGCTCACAACAGCTGAACCGTTCCTCACAGATCTAAAGAAACTGTATTCAAAAATACTACCCAACCTGACAATAAGGCTAGGATCCGAAGAGCTCCTACCAATGCATGGATCAGTAGCAACTTATGCAGCCTCAGCACTCGAGGCTATAAGAAAAACAAAAGGAGACATAAAGGATCTTGTCATGAGAAAAGCCGTAGAGACCGAATCACTCTTCCACGCTGAACCCTACATTTACAACATCCTAGCATCACCGTATCCAGGAGAGACAAAGCAGTATATACCTATCGAAAAACATGAAAGACTCATAAAACACCTAGAAAAACTAAAAACAAGACAGCCAATAATTATTTGATCAAAGATGATTTGTATAAAATCATTATATTTAGGGTTGTAATGTGTTATTTAATAGATTACCACTATATATTTATTCTTTAGATAGTTCTTAGTTCTAGTTGTAAACCGTACTCTTTTAAGCGTTCAAAGTCTTTATCCTTAGTTACTAATACTAAATTGTTTACCATCGCTGTAGCCGCTATCAATAAATCGGCATCTGGTATTAGTTTTCCTTCTTCTTTTAGTTTTTGGTAGAGTTCACAATACTTCATTATTACATTATTGTCGATATTTAGTACCTCATAGGTTTTCTCTAATAGTTGTTTTACTTTCTCTCTTTTTCTCGAAGAAACTCCTCTGACAACCTCTATGAGAGTAATTATAGATATAATTCCTTCTTCGAAAGAACCTTTTCTAAGATTATCTATCAATATAGATGTATCGAGGAGCTTCATCTAAACTTAAACCTCCTCCTAAACTCCTCGCTAGACCTAATAATGTTTTCTAATTCTTTCTCATCAAGCAGACGTCTGAGTTCCTCAAAAGCAGACTTAGCTCTATATAGTTTTGCTTCTCTATATAGCTCTAATAAGAACTCACTCCAATCACGATTCTTCTTTTCCTTTTCAAGTAATTCCTTAACCTCTCTAAGAACAGATATAGTGACATACTTTTTCACAATATCACCATATAGTTAAATAACTATACAATTATATTAGTCTTAACCCTACCGATTCAATATTAGCAAAGTTAACCAAAACTGATTCTACTAGTAAAAAGGATTCATATAGAATAATATAGAACATATTAGCATATTAAGACTGAAAGATTTTTCATCGAAAAGATTAAAACAATAAATACAAACCATAGCACTTTGAATAAATAATTAAACAATATCTTCATATTCTAATCCTCAATAATTTAGTTAACGTCTTTATGTATTAGATCAAGTCTTCTACGGAGAAGAATCCCAGATTTGAGAATGTTTTCTGTGATTAAGCGTGTTTGATTTCTATTATCTTGAAGATAAAGTTTTCCAAATTTATTTAATTTACTGATTTATTTTCTTTTGATGTTTTCTTTATACTCTATAAGTGTACTGTTATGCTGTGTTTTATATTATATACTCGTAACTTGTATGAGAAAATACTTTATTTTTATAACATGTCTTTGCTTTTATATATCTATGTTTAAAATCTATACTGAATTTTTTGGGAGAGACCCAAAGTTATAAATACAACTAATCTATTGAGGACATGGTAATAAAAGCTGGGTAAACTCGTTATTAAATTTACCACGTATTATAGAATTATTTTCTTTGTGGTATGGATTTGTAGTTTAGTAGGGGGACCTCCGCTATATCGAATTTTGTTTGCCAGTATGCTGGGTATTTGTTTTCTTCTGGAATCTTATAGAATAATAGTATGCATTCAGAGTATGATACTGGCGATGACTCGGATATTACTAGGTTAGTGTATTCTGATTTTTCTTTTAGTGTTAGGTTTTCTGCCGGGTATCTTGCTTCAATTTGTGCGTAGAAGTTTCTAGTAACATTGTAGGTTGCATTTAATTGTTTATCGTGGACTCGTGCTATTACTTCATATGCATGTATAATTGCCCTTACATAGACACGTATTTTTCCCTCCTTTGCATATTCAGCAACTTTTTCTGGCTCCATTACCCAGCCATAGCTGAGGCTAATATTGCCCTCGATCAGTGCTTTCCATAATATATCTAAGACTCTTGATAAATAGTCTTCGAGATCCTTTATTCTCTGGATATTATCAAGTTCTTTTATCAAAGCATTTTTTAGTTCATTAAGTTCTTCATCTGGTATACGGAGCATGTAGTTGTGTATGTACTTTGTAACCTTGCCTTTAGCACTATAAATGCTTAGTATAGCGCCAGGAGAATTCGGTACTGGTTTATACTCGTATTCGAGAGTAATTGATACGTCAAAGCTCTTAATAATTGGTTGATCCAAGTATTCTACATCGCCCCAATTCGATAATGGTAATAATTCACCAGTACCTGGTTCTACGACTTTACCATTATACATTGTATATGAGATGCTTGTTCTTTGTTTAAGTGATTCTAAAGGTATATCTAGTTCGTGTATTCCTGGATCAATTGTTATATTAAGATTAATGACTTTTCCCGGATCATTTAATTCTCTCTCAGCTTGATCTAGACAGAACTTTATATCATATGTGTTCTTGATAAATGCTTTCATTTTCTCCACACATGATTTAAGGAAATCATACTCCCATCCATATAGTCCTACGACGATATTGGTTAATAGAACGGGTCTACCCTCAACGTATACTTTTAAGTGCAAATAAGTTCCAGAATCGTTTATGAATGTATAGGCTTTATTGATTTCAAGAAATGTATACTGTGGACTTGGTATAACTCCCAGTGTAGGGGTTGTTAGTAGATTGCCAAAGCCTGCGAAGAGTGATACAATTATAACACCTATAGTTATTATTGACAGTATTTTTCCCCATGAAAACTCGCTTCTCCACAATCCTGTGACGAAGAGAATTATTACTGACCATATTATAGCTGCTGGATATGCTAGAAACACTATGTTATATAGTCCATAGAAGTACTTTGCCGATGCTGGCATGAATAAAAGCATAGCAAAGAAAGCTATTATCATTAATAAGAGACCTGGGTTAAATAATAGCTTACTCGGCCTAATTTCTGTTACAAAATAATAAATAAATACAACGAATCCTGTTGTTGTTAGAAATAGAATTGATATCCCCGATAGATCATATATTCCCGCAAACATATTCATTACCGTCCTTAACCAGATCACCGGCCACGCGAATGAATACTCAGAGATTACGAATATATCAATATTTATCTTGGGATGAACTCCAAGTATGTTGAAGATATTGTTCAGGGCATAAATCATCAACATTATTCCCAACACAAACAGCAAGATAGAAATAAACATACGGGCATTCAAACCCCTTTCACCTAATATCAATAATATTTAGTATACTCAATATTTAGATTTTGAACTCCATACTCCATAGAAACTAATCAGACCTGATCTATTAATAAACCCCATATAATGAAGATACAATGGTTAAAAATACATTAACTAAGATATAGAATCTAGTGTTTCTTAAGAATAAAGATTATTACAGATGCCAATACAGTTATGCCTACTAATACAGCTATTATTTCAGGTTTCAAGGGAATGGATGCTAATTGATTGGTAGGATTTTCTATGTTTTTAGTGGTTTCCATCGCTGTTTTTACGGTTTCATCATTTGTGTCAATTAGTTTAACTGTTTCTATAATTGTGTGCTCTATTTGTTTGCCTTCAGGAGTTTTTCGAAGGTCTGTTTCTTCTGATAAAAAGTAGAGGAGCCAGCCACTAGAACTGTACACTGATTTAATGGTAATGGATGAGCTCGGTTTTCGAGTAGCTTCAAGTTCGAATACATATAGGTTAGAATCGTGTCTTGCTGTAATTCCTTTTATTTGAAGCTCTGGGATTTTATTACACACGACACCAGAAAGCCCATACATTGCTGGTGATAAGCCCCCTGTCAAGGCATAATCGAGTGGACGTAAGGGATCCAGCCTGTCGCAGTTAATTATACAGTCCCTCCTAGCACTGAGGTTATTACTACTGTATTTTTCGTGACATTCATGTCTGCATGACATCATTTTCTCGAAAAATTCGCATACCTTGTTTCTCTCATGATTTACCATATCTACGGCCCTCACGGCTTTTTCTAACATATTAGGTGGTATCCAGAACGTATATAAAGCAGGAGAGGGGAGCCTTATAAGTCCATCAAACATGTTTGTACCTACTATGCCGTTCGTCATGTTTCTCAGAAATTCTATAACAGAAACCTCGAACCAACGTCCAAGCATACTCGATTTATTAGCCTCAATTAACACCACTTTATATGCCGTCTCATTAACCTCCATCAGTTTAAAGACAACTTTATCACTAATAGATAGCTTGCCGTTTTCATAATTCTCTGCCAAAAGCTCATAAACATAATATTTCTCATTACTTAAGGATAATACTGGCACCGCAATCATATTGATTACAAAAATACATAATAAGAACGCAGAGAATATATTCGAAAAACTATCCACTAACATCACCAGAATAATAAAACAGACTTTCTCCACATATATATTCTATCCCAATACACCAATTACATGATCTATCGAATACTTTGATAGTCATTTTGATGTATTCCAGTAGTCCTACAAGCTAGAGAAATCTGCAAGACGAAAGTCTATGAATATAAAAGTATAAGTGATGATTATATGAATTTTAATCTATTATATCAAGTTAGTGGGCAGCCTTTGCAACGATGAGATCTTGTGTACTTTTAAACTACTGCGTCGCCTCGCTTATTAGAGTTCTTTTCTCAATCTCTTCATATTGCTTATACTTCTCTATCCATTCCTTTTTCACGGCTCTATAGTTCGAATTCCTCGCTGCTAGTCTGAAGTCGTTAATTATGTACAAAGTTATTGCTTCATCCCAGTCTACTGCTTTGGGGATTTTTTCGTCATCTATTACGACGCTTACCCATACATTTGCAAATGCTTTGACTGTAGCGTACCAGAAGCTTAGCTGACTCAACCAGAAATTTAGGCTCCACCTAATATCCCCGAACATGTGATGTTTTCTTTTCTCCCAAGGTTTCTTAAGATACTTAAAGAATCGCTTCCTCCTTTCATGCATGTACTTCAGTGTTGAATCTCCGGGCAGGTATTTCCAGAAAATCCTTTTCTTAAGCCCACAGGCCCTAACAATGTAGTCTATGAAGTCATTATAGAACACATCTGCAAAAGACACCTTGAAACTATTATGGTGAGCACGATATACTATCTCCATAAATAGGTCGTCATAGAACCTTGTAATCCTATCGAGAAGACCCTCCATAATCCTTCGATTAACAATGTTCCAGAGAAACCACTCAGGATGCTTCAGCTGTGGCGGCGGCATTTTGCAGTCCCCACCCCAACTGCAAATTTGTTTGTTCTTCTCCCCAACTGTATCAACAATAGCCACTTTTTTCCATTGCGGGAGCTTATGATACAGTTGGGGCCCCAACCACAAAAAGTTGTAAACACTCCTATTACATATTATATATTTATATAACAGAGTTGGTTACCGGGTAGTTACCCCCTCGTGGAAAGGGGTAGTTTTTTCTATTTGTCCAGGCCATGAGTTTTATATAGGGGGGTAACCGTGACGTGTATTTGGAGGATTAAACGTGTTAAGGATCATTATTATCTGTATCATCACAACAAATATATTGGCCCAATTGAAAAGATCGTGGAGGTATAGAATCTGTGGCGGGCCCGCCGGGATTTGAACCCGGGACCACCGGCTCCGGAGGCCGGCACCCTATCCAGGCTAGGCTACGGGCCCGTTTTCACCTTATCATGTTATTTCAGTACGCTTTATA
>JAMOPC010000322.1 GCA_027064845.1 Desulfurococcales archaeon
AGAAAAAGCTTATCCATTAAAACCCGGAATATACCTACACTAAAAATTAAGTAATAGCTTCTTACTCCTTTTCCTTACTAGTATATTCTTTTAAAGCTTTCTCGACAAGTTGCATATATGCTAAACAAGGACCACCACCCATTAGCACAGCAACCCAGCCAGCCTCTCGGATCTCCTCAGGAGTAGCGCCTGCCTCCAAAGCCTCTTTAACATGTAGAGCGATACACCACTGGCACTGAGCAGCAACACTAGCAGCAACAGCAATAAGCTCCTTAGTCTTAACATCCAATGCACCTGGTTCACGAACAGTCTGCAAGAAGTCTAGGAAAGCCTTAATCTGCTTAGGACTAGTCTTCCTCCACTCCTTAATAGACTCGAAGAACTCGCGGACGAGCTCTTCCATCATAGCTCAACATCTCCGATTGACCACTATACGAATAATTAATATGTATTTGGGAAAATAAAATACTTTAAAATAATCATTATATAAATATCAACAATTGGAATTACTTTTAAATTGTGTTTGTTTAAGAGTTTATTTTCGTATTCCTACTGTATACTACTCTTCTTATAGTCTTCAATATATCGCGTATCATTTTGTCGTAGTCATTATGGATATTGTATACAATCGCTTTCTTTTTACTTAATAAGTAACTGTAGAGTCTACATAGGGGTTCATCTTGCCTGTATAGATATCTACAATAAGTTACAGCTGTTTTGGAATAAGACTCGTAGACATTATATATAATTATGAATAAATAATTACCTTTAGTTCGAGGATCCAAATTTCTTAGATAAGATAAGAATTTCTCTGCAGAATCATTATCCCATTCTAAGTCAGTTAGAATTATCCAGTAAGCTTCGGGATTTTCTTTCATAACTCTCAACGCATGTTCAGGAACCGTTCCTTGTCCTGAAATTTCTTTGACTCTATTATACAGTTTATCTATAAATCCAGGGATTCTGTGATTGATTTTGAAAAGGGTATCGTCTGAGCTCCAGAGATGGAGTAAAATAGGGCATTTATGCCTTAACGCGAAATAGTATACGGCTAGTGCAAGGACAAACTCGTATTCAATAATATTATTCATATTTCCACATAATTCTCCAGTTGATCCACTTACATCAATTGATATGCCTATGTTATAATTCATGGTTTTTGATATATAGTATGATTTGAAATTTATCGGCACATTCTTTATTGTAGTTACTCCCCAAATAAAATGTCCTCCACCCCTTATTGTGCTTTCAAATACATTTAATGTTGATATATCGTCTTTCCATGGTTTCCATTTATCAGTTTCGCTGAGCTCAAGTGGGAGAACAGAATTAGTCTTGGGTATTGATACTAAGTGTATATATTTCTTAGCTAAAGAACTATAGTATATTAATATTTTTTCTGGAAATTAATAAGAGGTTTAGGAATGTTGTCACGATACACGAATCTAATGTGATCATTCGTTTCTTCTCTAGATTTCTTTTTCAGAGGTTCTCTTTCAATCTCATCTCTATATTTTGCCAGTATTGCTTCCAATAAATTTGCTTTCTCGTAATATTCTCTTACATTCTTAGAGTTTAATGCAATTTTCTCGAGAATTTTTCGATATCGTAGTTCTCATATTGGAGAAGTGATCTCTCAACGATTTCCGCTAATTTATTATAAGTTTTCTGGAATCCTTTTTTATCTATGTTGCCTTGTTTTAGTTCTTTATAAATATTCTTGGCATAGTCACGTAGTCTATCTTCGCGTAGAGATTTAGTAGATACTTTTATCCTGTTATCAAGCTGTTTAATATATTGATCGACGCTATTTTTATCTAATATCCTATTTTTGAGCTGATCAAGCGTTATTGATGAAAGGGTTAATGTACGTAGGGTGTTTAAATCAATGTTTTCATCGAGACTTTTACCTACATTGTACATTGCATCAATGTATTCATCTATGCTCTTAAGATAATAGTTTAGTTGTTTGCTTAAGCGTTGGAAAAGATTCCTTATTCCATCTTTGTTCTTACTTTCTCCTCTACTCCTTGAGTGTTTCGAGAGACCTAGTTTTGGTTTAAAGCCTTTTCGATTATTTTCTCCAGTACCATTCTTTTTGTTTTTCTTCATGCTTTTTTCTTTATCCCTAAATCATCCCTAAATCTATGCTCAATTCCTCTAATTATATAGTCAAGAATAGTTATCAGAGTATTTGTCATTAGGTTACTCCCTTGATCAATCTATATGCATAAATGACTTCTGGATTGCTTATTTCATTGTTATCGACTTTTCTAATGAGTAGTTTTTCAAGTTCATATTCGAATGGGTATAGTCTTCTTCTTAATATTATTCTCGCTTTCGAGAATAGTTCCAATGCTTTGTCGATATTACCTCTAGATAATTCAAAGTATGCGTCAAACAAGTACTTTGAAGCTCTTTCATTAAGTGTATCCTTTAATCCTATGATAACATCCTCCATATATGGTTTCGTAATAAGCATTTCTCTTACGGGTTGTGGTATCGGTTTCTCATATATTAGCGTACTAATATATTTCTCGTAGGCTTCATCATATGTGTTAGCATCATAGACTTGTCTAAGTATTTCCCACGCTTCAGTAACATCATTGAACAACACATCTACGAATTTGATCATTGCTGAAACTTCGTCATGAACTCCTAGGAGGTCTGTGTTAAGCTTGACCTTGTAGAATAAGGAGGCAAAAAGGGCGTCTCTAACATCTTTTTCTGTTACTTCTTCTCTAAATCTCACAAATGCCAGAGCTTTAGCTACGTGATACGTGTTTCGAAGAAGCCTCCATCCACTAGGGGATGAAATTACACGTGAGCATACTGGTTTGAAGTTGCATTTATTACATGGTTTTTCACTCATTGTACTTGCTTCTCTTGTTTCACTAAATTTACAGTAAGTGACTGCACGAACAGCAGTTTTCATTAAGAACTGTAAGTCTTTGGGAACACTTATATTTTTGATTATTTTGGAATATTTATCTAATTCATCGCTTGTTATTGGCCCGATCTCGTTAATGAATTCTTTCGCTTCTTCAATTATTTCAGTATGTTTTTTGCGGTTCCCACATTATCTGCCAGTTCAGACCTAGTGTAGGTATCCATATATTATTAATTCTATTTAGTAAGTGCTCTGGAGGAATAATTATGTCAGGGCTCTTCTCTATGGGGTTAGCTGTCATGATAATGCTTAGATCTTTCCACGAAATCCTAGCTGTTCCATAATTAAAGCTTTTCTCCTCAGTAATCTGTAGAAGTGCTTGTAGTGTTTCGCGCATACCTCTAAGCCACTCATCTATGATTAATACCCTCAGGTTCTCTGGCAGAATAAATTCAATTGCTTGATCAACACGTCCTAGTTCCTGAAGTTTACGTAAATTAATGGTTGCAAGAAACTTGTCAATGTCTTCTCTTGCTTTAAAATAAAATATTCGCGATATGTCTTGGTCATGGAGGTAGTGGAGTAGTTCTGCAAGAAGGGTTTTACCCGTACCAGCATCTCCCAGTAAACAAAGAGGGATTGATGCAAAATGGTGTGCAAGTAATTGTTCAACATAATTTATTGGTCCATAGTAGAATTTAGTAAAATACTTATAAAAACTGAGAAGTCTATTCTCTATCTTCTCCATACTATTTTTATTATCATTAATATTAATCATCACCCCTCACATAGTCGGAGCAAGAATTAAATTTTGATTCCTATCAAAAATATTATTCGGTGATACACGAGTGAATATTAATATTTTAAATATTATATCTGTTATTTTCATAGTTTTAGCGTTATGGTCAAGTCCGTTATTAGTTGTTCAAATAAAGGACAATTTTTATTTCTTCCCACATATAATCTACCGGAAAACATATCTTATTTTGCAGATTTCTTCTTCAACTTATTGCATTTAATAATAACACTCCTATTGTTTTTTACGATCATCATTCTCCTTGTATATGCGTTCTTGAACAGGAAAAGTAGTCTTGGAGTAGCTGTTCTTGGGATCATAATAGCGTATGTCGTTATTAGCAGTTTCTTCTTCGCATTAGCTTCAAGCGCCAACCCTATGTATTCCTTCACCATTAACCCAGCTATTCTATACCTATTACTAGCGTATATGCTTGCAAATACTTTGGATATTTATGGAGTTCGTAACTCCTGAGGGAAATAGAGTCCCATTAACACTATCGATGTTTAAGAAGAGAAAATCTAAATCCAAATACAAGCCACTTAGTGAAAAACCACTAGTTGTGGAGAAGGAAGAGGCTAAGAAAGAAGAAGCTGAAACTGAGAAAAAAGAAGAAGAGAAAGAAAAGAAAGAAGAGAAAAAAGAAGAAATTGAGAAAAACCTCCTGAGGAAAAGGTCTTATCCGAAATAGCGAAGGAGATCCTTAGGGGATAACCATGCCTGGGAAAATGGGTTGTAGGATAATATTTGTGATAGGACTCACTAGTTTTTAGCAACAATTATGACTGGCCAATATAATTTATGGTTCATAGGATATCTCTACAACAATCATGCTTACACAGGAATATTCTACATAATAATCTTATTGATAACTCTTTACTCAACAATATGTATTTCTATAGATATACCAGATATAATCAGTAAATCTGATGGAAGAGGCATTTTTCACTCCGTTTTCGGTCTCAGCTTAATGATATTTATAGCCGCAATCATAAACATTCTCATTCAAGCCTATTTGACAAATACAATATTTTATTATATAAAAGATGCTTTATCTTTAGGAATAATCGTCTCTTCAATAACACATATAGTAATGGATATGTTTACAACATATGGTACATCAATTATTCACCCAATATCATCAACAGCAATTAGTTTAGTCAAGGATGCAGAAGGACAAGAAAGATTTCATATAGCTCTTTACCATTTAGGACTTATCTTGTTATTCTTAGCGTTCATCTATAAGCCTTAAGGGGGAGGTGGGAGATAATGAATAAAATAATTGCTTCGATCATATTGGTTTCAATACTTTTACTGTTTCAAACGAATGTAGACAGCATGGTTAGTAATGTCGAGTCAGATCTGTGGTTTAGGGTAAAAATAGTTGTTAGGGGACAATATGATAGGAACGATTCAATATACGTTATCTTGTTTGATAATTCCTCATGGCCTTTTCCGGACAATATAGAAATTGATCCTTTCAAAATATATGTTACGTTAGAGAATGGGACTCTTCTCCACTCATATATTGCATGGTTCGATCAAAGAAACAGAGTAGCCGAGATCTGGGTCAGAGGACCTATTTCTAAAAACGATTTAACACTCTACATCAACTATAATGAATCACTTTATCCAAGCAGAGAATTCCTAGATCCAAGCAATATATTCACAATATATTATCTACTCCCTCAAACTTTTAATCTAAATGAATGGAATATAGTGAACGGCGATCCTGGAAAAGCAAGACTCACTGTATCTAATTTTTCTATTACAATGTTCATAGAACGGACCGACGATAATGTACTAGCTTTAGCGTATAGGAAACCGTTTCACCCACCATTAGGTGTTTATCTTGTCTTCGATCCATCATATATAGAAGACTCTGAAAGAGGACTGGATTCAGTCTTTGGACTAATAGACAATAATAACATACATCCTCACTATGTACCATACCTCTCATCACTCGCTAATGGATACGTATTCGAGGTAATGGACCATATATGGCCTCAGATCAGATTCGTTTACAATAAAAGTGTATACATTACAAATACTGGCAATGAAGGAGCACTAGGTCTTCAGGGAAAGATGAGCATTCTAGGTATAATTAATAAGGATTCCTCCACGTGGAGAATCAGAGACGCAACGAAATCTCGTATAATTTATCACGACAAGCAACCGCCAAGCATCCTTTACCCAGTATTTTATATAAAGGGGAATTTTGCTTACCCCTCCGGGCTAAAGATTTACTTTATGGGATTATTCGATATAACACTATATATCCCAATAACGGTCATATCCGCAGAACTCGAAGAAGCTCATAAACCAACAATAGAAAAAACTATAACTACAACAACACTACTAGAAGCACCTACTCAAATAACACAACAAACAACAACCTCTAAAACACCTATAACAAATACGACCACAACAACCTTCAAATTCAACCTAGCAGAAATAAAGCTCTTCAACATAAATAAAGACACATGGATAGCTATAGCTATAGGATCATTCACGATCTTTATTTTAGGAATAATATTGGGAATAATTATCAAAAACGAACCCAATAAAATAACACATTATTAAACATTTAGACCCAAAAATAAATCATAAGATCAGGAAAAAGAATTTATCAGAAAACGTTTTCAAAACCATATCTCGGTGAGAACATGCATAGGTCTGCAGTCTCCTTCATATTTGCACTACTATTCTTAGCATTATTCGTTCCCTTTCCTCAAGTGTGTGCTGGTCAGCAAGTAACTAGGATAGATGGTTATGTGGTGGAGAATCCGAGGATAGTGATACATATTTACAGCAACAAAACAGTGCAAATAATACTTCAAGCAGAAACGAATGCAATGGTAAAACAGGAATATATTGAAAAAATACAGTGGGACAAAATACTGATACGGTATAATATAACGAGGCTTGGTAATTATAGTAGTTCGGCTGGTACGATGATTAAGAGGTATTGGTTTGATGGGGATGCGGGCTTGATAAGGTTTAGAATATATAATGATGTTAGGAAAAGTTTTGGTTTTACTGATAATACGACAGGTGAGTTCATCTATAATGTAAGTACTGGGAAGTATATTTACAGATATACAGCACATGTGCAATACTATGATAAGAGTACGGGGCAACCTATAAAGACGGAAACAGTGTCTGGGACAAGGGTTTTTCAGGGATTTGATGTACCTAATAAGCTGTGGCAAATAATAGTAAGGGACACGTTTTTGAAAAACAGTAGTTTAAGATATGTTGGGTCAACAAAGTATCGTTTTGCTGATGAGCATCGTGAAACTTATGTTTACAACATTACTATAGCTGGTGATCCGCACGAATACTATAAATTATATGCTGAGGTGCTGAGGAATGATGCTGGTCTAGGAATGATGGCTACTTTTATTGACACGTTCATGGATAAGCTGGTAGTTCCTAACATGTTTGTTCATAGCATGGGTTTTGGCGAGGTTAAGATTGTGTTTCCTATGATTAGGTGGTATGGTGGTGTGTTGGGTGATGTTGCTGGGTTCTTTATGGATAACTATAACTTGTCAAGTAGTACTCCTGTGGTGATTGTTGCTGGTGAGGGTGTATCGGTGTCGGCTACTGAGACGACTCTTGGTGAACTGGGCGAGGTAAAAGTAGCATTCGAGACAACAAGTGTTTCTGGGTCTGGGCAGACTAGTGGTGAAGGAGCAAACACGATGCTATATGGTTTAGTCGGTGTATTAGTAGTAGTGATAGTGGTTGTTACGCTCGTACTTGTGAGAAGGAAGAAGTAATAGCTCATGGCTGAGTATACATGGATACTTTTCTTTTACTTATTCTTCGATGTATTTTGTTTTTATTTAAATAATATATATTTGTGGTGTTATTTTTATTTATCTATGGTGATAATATGACACACAAACACATACCCGGACTCATAATAACAGTAGTATTACTGGCTTTGTTTGTTCCTTTGTCTCAGGTGTATGCGGAACAGCGTGAGGGGGCGACTATATATGTTGGTGTGAGTGGTGGTGTGGTGCGGGTTAGGGTTGTGGTGGTTGATGATGCTTATTCTGCTCAGTATAATTCTACGTTGAGGTTGTTGCTTGGCGGGGATAAGATGGTATACAATGTGGTTCATAATGTTAATAGGACGGGGTTTGTTGCATGGGAATTTAATGAGAGTAAGATCGAGGTGTTGTTGGATGCTCAGAACAGATCGTTTGCTGTGATCAAGACAATGTATTGGGATAAGACATTTCCTAGCGGTATAAGATTATTGGCGGAACATATTGTGGAACAGAATGTGTCTTTTGTTAATGAGACTGCTTGTAAACATGTATTAGTACTTCTTAGAGGTGGTAAGTTATTGAATGCGACGACTGGTGAGCTTATTAGGGATGATGGTATGGGTGTGGATTATAAGGATGAGCATGTTGATCGTGTTGCTGGTTTGTGTGGTGTGTTTTCTGCTATTGTATATGGGAGGACTAGTATAAAGTATGAGGGATATGAGTATGATGGTTATCGTGTTGGTGAGGACATGTATGTCGAGAACATAACGTTGTACTTTAGTGGAGATCCTAGGGAATTCGTGGAGCTGTATGGGTCTGATGCGACAAAAGAACCTGATCTGTTGCTTCATAGGAATTATTTGGGCGGGGATGTAGTCACTATAATACCCGTGTATATGGAGGTGTTTCGGGAACACATAGTCATTCCCTCCGAAATAGTGGATAATATTAATGGGTTCGAGAGCGTGAGAGAGACTGTTTTGGCTCCTGTAAAAGTATATGATGGTGTATTGTCTGACCTTGCAGGTGTATTGTTAAAGCTTTATCCTGAGGATACGAGAGTAATACTGAATATAAATGGCGAGCAGAAACAGATAACACTTGGCGAACTCAAAGAAATAAAAATAGCAATTACAGGAACAACAACTACTACTAGCACTCCTACTACGCAGGGTGTATCTGGAACGGCTATGGAAACTACTACTGGTGATGGAGAAGGCGGAATAAACATCATGATATACGGAGTAGTAGCAATAATACTAGTGGCGGGTGTGATAATTATTTACGTCGTTAAGAAGAGGTAGCTATTTTTATTCCTTTCATGAATTCTTTATAAGTCCTAGAACATTGATACCTAATTGCTTGTCTATAAGTCTATGCATTTCATCGATAGAAGTTTCCTCCTCGTGAGAGGGTTGAAATGTTTAATCGCTATGAGGTCCCCCTTTATCGTAACTGCTAGTTTGTTGCTAATCCATTATCTTTATTTTCCTTGACTTACCTAGGAATAATTATCTATTGCTTATAAAAGTAATATCTGTTTATGAATTAATGTTCATTATATGAAAAAGTACAATGATTTGTTTTGAGCATTAATATTATTTATTATGTTGTAAATTTATAGTCCAACTTGTTAATAAATGTATTTTGGCGTTTATATATGTCAGTCGCTTTCACTATACGAATTCCACGTAAACCTGCTATGAAAATGAAAAAATATAAAGAGATTAATTGGAGCGAAGTTCTTAGAAGAAGTATTGAGGAATATATTAGGAAACTTGAAGAAACAAGGACAGTAGTGGATGCAAATGAAGTATTGGATGAGCTTAAAGCCTTGGGTGTTTCTCCAGAAGAACTAGAACCCTTGAACTATGACGAAGAAATGAAGTATTATAAAGAACTTGGTGAAAAGGAGTGGAAGAGGCTCTCTATGATACAAGCAAAGTAATTGAGATCGTTTCCAAGAGTAAAGAAGTTGACCGAGGATATACTTCTATATTAACTGTTATAGAATATCCACCTTCTATCAAATATGCTTCAAAAATACTATATCCAGAGAAAAGAGATTATCACTTAGCAGTAAAATGGTAAGCCATGCTTAGAAAGAAAGGTTATTCATTACTGGCTGTAGATCTTATCATAGCGGCTCAAGCATATAATAGGGGATTGGTATGAATAACTCTTGATAAGCACTTCGAAGTATTAAAGAGAGAAGTTGTTCCTGAACTTAAACTCGTATTAGAAAAACACAATAAAATGCAGATGCGGAATTGAATCCTTAGGCAATTATTACTTTAATAACTGGTTTTCCTATTTCCGTTTTAAGAGAAGTTTAACGTTAAACTTTAATAATTGTTTGTTTAACATATTTGGACAGGTGTATTATTGTGGAGAAATTTAGGGTTAAGGTTCATAAAAAGGGTTTAATTGTTATTCCTGCTGATATTAGGAG
>JAMOPC010000323.1 GCA_027064845.1 Desulfurococcales archaeon
TTACCAGCTATAGTGAGCACTAAGCTAAATCCTATTATAAACAACAATATAATTATTATGCCAAGCATGTGCCTCATTGTTTCTCCACCTTCTCGGTCTTACTTATGAGAATCAATATCACAGCAGGATATAGGCCGACAGCTACTGGAACATATACTAATACAATATCCGGAGCCATGAGCATATAGTATATGAATGCATAAATAGTGCTCTGAATTGCTGAGAACACTACTGCTCTGACAAGGTTTTTCTCCATAATAGCATAGTAAACAGCTATGACTGAAAATATTGATGCCAAAGCAGTTATTAATAACATTATTTCCTCATAAGTGAGCATCCTGTATCACCCCTCTTTCACACACATTTCTTCATTCAAATGATCAACCACACATGGCTCAACCTTTACAAGACCAGAGCGATGAGTAGCTCTTGCCAGTGCATGACTACCAGCTGGTGCTAGGATCAGTACTAGAAAAGCAGTGATAATGGCTCCTCCTGCGACAAACCAGCGATAAGAACCTAGGCAGTAACAACCAGTAGCTACTAGGGCAGCACCTACTAGTGGGACGAAAGCACCCCATATAGTACCTATAGTAGCAGCGTGTAGTCTTAGATAAAAGTTCTTAAATCTATTCATACCAATGGCTGCAATCAAATCAGCTATAGCTCCAACCCCGATCATAATCATGCCTATAATTACTAGTACATCTTCTATCATTACTCGCCCACCTCTTTCTTCTCCAAATACTTAGCTATGTAGATGTCAAGAGCATATATCCAAAGAGCTAAGACTATGGCTGTGCCTATAAGGATTGGTTCTCTGAAAAATATTGATAAAACAACGAGGAAAGCAGCCAAATCATAGGACATAGCGTCTATAGCTAGTACTTGATCAGATATTGTTGGTCCCTTTAAAGCCCTAATTGTATAAAGCACGAAAGCCACTATATACACTGGTAATATGTATATTATGAAAGACTGTATAATACCGATATCCATTCATATCACCCCGTTTTCTTAGGGAGTGTTGATAAGCTAAGTATGTCTGAGTAAATTGGCTTAGTAGTAGCTAATCTATACTCATTAGTTGAAACATATGCATTAGTTGGGCAAACAGATATACATCTGTAACAATATACACATCGCAGATAATTTATTACCGGATACAATTTTCTGGGATTACGCTTCGGAGCTTCATACTCGGGAGGTATAGGGGTCATCTTGATAGCGTCTGCAGGGCACTCTATACTGCATAAGCTACAACCAATACACTTGTTGAGATCAGCATAGTGTCTGCCACGAGCATCTGGTTCTATAACTGTTTCTTTCTTCGGATACTCTATCGTTGCTGGTTTGCTAAGCAGGTTCTTAAGTATTAGATCGAGTATCTTGGGCTTACCCATTTCCTCCCACCCCTAGCTAGTTCTTTCAAATGCATTCTCTTTTTCTCACCAGTTGTTAAGTCGAGAACAGTTATTCTTTCCATACACGATATGCATGGATCCCATGAGACAAGAATTACTGGTACATCAGCTATTGAGTGACCCAGATATACATTTGCTGTGTTTATTATATTGTTGAAACTCGGCGTCCTTATCTTGACTCTATAAGGCATTGGTTTACCATCACTCATAACATAATATGTTAATTCTCCTCGTGGAGCCTCTACACGAGTAAAGGCTTCTCCAGGAGGAAATCTTCTCGGGAGTCTTTTCTCGTCGGGAACGGGGTTGCCATCACTGGGTAAGTTTTCGAGTATGTATTTACACATATTTATGCTCTCTAACGCTTCATCCCATCTAAGGATCATTCTTGCCCATGAATCTCCTTCCTTCCTCACAACTACATTGA
>JAMOPC010000324.1 GCA_027064845.1 Desulfurococcales archaeon
TGCTGCGCCACCACCCTTAATCATGTTGAGCTCCGGATCAACTTCATCTGCTCCATCAATATACACATCTATCTCGTTAACCGATAATAGATCAGCTACGCAAAATCCCTTTTCAACAAGTTTTATCTTCGTATCAATAGATGATGCAACAAATATCTTGTCTTTAAGTTCCGTCTTTATCTCTGTTAGTTGTTCAATAAATTTCTCAACAGTAGAACCTGTACCAACTCCTATAACCTTAGCATCTTTGACGAATTTAATAGCCTCTTTAGCTGCATTAACTTTACATTTCTCAACAGTATTCAAAATAATATCACCTAATACTTAATCAAATCTTCTGGGAATAAAATAATAGCTCTACAATATTCAACGTTTCTTTGCCTTATTAATTAATGTTTCAATATCCCATACACTGAGACTTGTTTCAGGAACAATAGCTTTGTCAGGCACTATTAGGATTTTTTCAGCATCTTCAAAGCGAAATAGTTTAGACTCTATTTTCCTAACGGTTTCTCTCGTTATCCTATTTACCCATTTAACTTCTGCAACTATTCTAACTCTTCTATAATCTAATAAAGCAATATCTATTTCGGGATCAAGTATTTTCACTGGCTTCAAACCGTAGAGTTCCGCCAAGAACCGTTCAATAAACCTTTCTACAAGTAATGGTAGAATATTTTCTAGTATTTTTTTCAAATAGTGCCATGTAAGAGGAACTTCTCCAAATCCATATCTTGTTTCCAAGTAGTATTCTAGTTCAGTGAGAGGAGAGACATGTCTATAAATACTTTTTTTCCTGCCGAATATTTCTATTTTCTCCAAAAGCCCTGTTTTGACAAGTATCTCTAGATATTTTGTTATATACGATGTACTAGGTTTTGGTAAAAGTCCTCGACTATATAGATAATTAGTGATTTCCGTAAGCTTATTCTTACCAGCAGCAATTGCTTCGAGAACGGCATTATATCTCCTCGTAAATGTATAGTCTTCCTCATCAAGTATCTCGCCAACAAGTGATTTAGCGAATTCTCTTCCAGAATAAACTATGTCCTTTAAATCCCTGCTAATTAAGGCTGGTTCTTGGTAAAATACCAATAATTCAAAGAATTCTTTATCCACTTCGCCCCATTCATAACGTAGTAGGTCAACAGGTGAAATTAAACCCACTCTTCTAATCGAGAATAATCCCTTTAAAGGAGCTTCAGGCCCGCTAGTAAATTCTCTATAGTAATGCATAGTGGAAGTGATAAATACTAAGTTTTCGCAAAATTCGCCAGCATGTAGTGCATCAAATAATTTACTATCGGCTCTATGAAACTCATCAAGTATAATATTATCTTCTTTCCTACATATTCTTAGAAATGTTTTTGTATCAAATTCCTCGTCATTAACAGGATCGTATATGGAACCGCCTTTTCGCACAATAAAGTATTGATAATTCCTCAAAACGTATCTAGTATAGAATGTTTTACCGGTTTTTCTTCTACCATTTTTCCTTAAAAATTCTTCTAGTTCGGGTCTTTTAATTATGATACTCATAGTATCATACCTATAGTATCATACCATTTATTACAATTAATAGTTTTCTCTGCATCCGATACATGACGAATAATGTGATCCAAGTTTCTGTGAATTAAAAACATATTTACAAGGATAGGATCGAATGCAAGGCTTTTTATTCGGGATATTTTGCTTCTAGTCCCCAGGTTCCTATTTTTGCTTTTAAGATTAATTCTCCTTTCCACTTGTTCTTGATTTTATTGTATATTATCTTGACTATGTCGCGGATATTGGTTGTCGAGTATAAACCTGATCTTCGGAGAACGAGTGAGAGTTCTAATTTGTTTCCTT
>JAMOPC010000325.1 GCA_027064845.1 Desulfurococcales archaeon
CACCATATACTTGTCCAGAACCTATCTTCTCGAGCTCTTCAACAGCTTTCCTCAATCTCTCCTCGTTCCTACCATTTATCACAACCTTACAGCCTTCTCTTACAAGGACTTTTGCTATGCCGTATCCAATGCCCCTACTAGATGCAGTTATAAGTACTCTCATTCCCTCTATATCAAACATTTTCCCATCCTATATAGGAGTTATGAGAGAACATGTTTTTATTTAATAGCTCTACTACTTAGAAATATGTGATATCCGTTGATAATCATTGAGAGCAGTGGTGTAAGAATAGGTTTATCGTTGAAGAACAATGTTGAAGAAGTAATTAGTGGTTTAAAGAATACTTTCGGCTATAGGTATATCCCAGAATATAGTGTAAGAATATCGGAGAATAATGAAAGGATCGACACTATTATTAACTGGTTACTAGGTGAGGGCTTTAGAGTAAAACAAGTTTCTCTACAAGACAATGATATCGATAAATATGTTATAGAGTCAAGCCCGCCCCGTCCATATGTTAATGAATCACCATACTTTTTCATATTACAAGTACTTTCTCGCAGCCTTGCTAAGAAAAAATACCTTGTTATTACAGACAGTATTAGTTTCTACAAGGATGGAAGGACATATCTCTTAATGGGATACCCACATACTGGTAAAAGCACTATTTTATCAATCGCTATAAGCAAAGAAGCAATCCCATTATCAACCGAGAACACTGTTGTCGAAGTAAGGAAAGATGGATTATACATTATCAATGGTACAAGTATACTCGTATACGACCCAATTATTGAGGAAAAATACTCCGTAAAAATACCATATATCGGGGTCACAAAACATGGTTATAGAATAGTTGATATCAAGTCTTTTAATAGTAAACATAATAAGAGCTACCGTGTCGATGAAATATATGTTCTACATTGTTCTTTTAACTCAACCGGTTCTGATGCAGAGATCATTAAGGGGAGGAAAGTTCTCAAGACCCTTTGGCATTTTGCCTACTCTCTTATTAGGGGTCTTGATTATTATGAGCCCTATCCTTTATCATTATCAACTATGCTTGTAGACAAGTATGTATCAGAAATGATCTCTGAGATAGCTAGACAATACAGGGAAATATACGAGGTTTTTGGAAGACATGATCATGTCTATGAATATATAGTTAGTGACAAGAAAGTTAATACATAGGTGAATATCTTTTGCTAAACATAGGCTTAATCCTATTATTATTGGGTGCTATACTAATAGTAGTAGAAATAGCGACACCCGGCTTCTTCATAGCTGTGCCAGGGACTATTCTAATAATATATGGTTTGATCCTTACAGCTTTTCCATGGTTACTGGAGAACCCCTTTGTTCCATGGATAATGCTCTTCTTGTCTTTTCCAATAGGTTATCTAACTTATTTAATTTATAGAAAACTATCTCCTCCATCACCTCCTGTTACTGAGAGTTATGAGGGATTAATAGGAAAGACTGGAGTTGTTATTGAAACTGTTAAGCCTTATAGTCTTGAGGGGAAGGTAAAGATCGATAGTGATACATGGAGTGCTACTAGTGACGTAATCATAGAGCCAGGGAAGAGAGTTATTGTTACCGGTGTTGAGGGTGTACATTTGATTGTTAAACCTTTAAAGGAAGAAGAACAAGTTAATAAATAGTTATCATTAAAGCTGGTGGTATAGGTAATGATTGATCCTATTACAATTATCCTCCTTATTCTCCTAACTGCTATAATTGTATACATTATAGCTCGGGGTATAGTTGTTATCAAACCATACGAAGTAGGAATATATATTAGGTTAGGAAAATTCGTTGGAATACTGAAGCCAGGTGTTCATTGGGTTCC
>JAMOPC010000326.1 GCA_027064845.1 Desulfurococcales archaeon
CAGTTTCTCCCACAAAGACTAGAGAATAATACATATTTTTAAACCTTACAGAAATCAATATTCTTCAATGATTAATAGTATAATTAGAATTATACAGTGAAGCATATATATGTATATACTTGGGGTGAATATTTGATGAAACCATTGCTTAAGAAAATAACACTGTATTCGATGTTACTAATTATTGTTTCATCATTACTTGTATTGCCTTTAAACGTTTTGTCTTCTGGAGATTATTTCTATGTCAAAAGCTACAATTATAAATCAAGTAGTGGTGGAGACGTTTATCCCGGCAGTGAAAACACTCTTTTAACCGTAGAGGCACAATATAATGGAACTCTGAATTCGACAAATGTGTTTGCATGTTTGGACGTTCCCCCCGGTTTTAGTTTTCCGTCTACTAAGTGTTCACCTGCATATAAATTGGGATCAAATGAAATTGCCGAAGAAGTATCCAATGGCGAGATCGTCAGATTTTCTTTCAGATTAGATGTAGATAAATCAGTTTCTCCAGGCTATTACGTATTTACACTAAATATAACTTTCAATTATAATGGTATGTTAATGTATGAACTCCATAACTTGACTATCCAAGTACATCCATATCCTAAACTAGTATTAGGAATAATAGACACTTATTTCACACCATCAGCATATCCTGGTCAAACTAATGCAAACCTAGTGGTAGAAGTAAAGAATAATGGAAACTCAACAATACAATATGCTAACATAAAAGCCGAGCTCCCCAATATTATAGAGCCTAATAATCCCCGAACAACACTGAATAATTTGAACCCTGACCAGATAACAACGATCACATTTAATAACTTAATGATATCACCAAATGCAAAGCCCGGAATATACCATGGAAAACTAGATATCTATGCACAAATGGAGACAACCGATGGAGTAAGATACGATTATTCAACTATAATAGACTTCACTTTTAAAATCGAAGAACCCCCGCCACTTAACTATACAATACTCGATTATGGATTAACATCTAACTATCCATTACCGGGTACACGGAATACTAGGTTCTACCTAAGAATACAAAATATGGAAGGATCTGTTTTCAGAGTAGTAGTTGCTAATATTACATTGCATAATGCTGTATTTGGGAATGGCTCTACAAGATCAGTTACAGTAGTTAATGGCCCGATTAATTATGGAGACGTGTTCACAATAACATCTGATTACATTAATATTATGAACAACACGGATTTTGTCAAAATATATGTTAAAATGAGTGTTCTAGTAGAGAATAATGGTAAAACATACTGGGTAACAACCAGTAACGTATTCCTCATAAAGCTGAGAAAGGAGAAACCGCCAATAATATTGCTCAATAATTACTGGTCATCCCAGCATGCATATCCTGGTTCCACTGATCAGACTCTAGTTATTGAAATGTTGGTAAATACAGACGTAGATATCACAAGCGGGTACGCGGTGTTAACATTTGATCAAGACGTGTTCTATCCTAGGAAAATAACTATAAACAGGCTGAGCTTTCAAGGCAACAATATCGGAGAACTAAGATTTTCACCCATAGATATAAGTATAAATGCCACTCCTGGTAACTATACAGCAAACCTGCTTCTCGTGCTTAATACTAGGGATAATGATGGCTCTTATAAACTTGTTAATTATACTTACAAAATAATAGTAGAAATAAGCAGCTTAGAAGTAGATCCTCTGAAAATAATACATGTCAAGTGGAGTAGTGGATCAGCATATATAAACAGTACCGGAAACACTTTAGTTATTACAGAGCAGAACATCATAGATGCTACCATCGAGACCATAACAGCTAAGATCATATTCCCTAACGGAATATATTCCG
>JAMOPC010000327.1 GCA_027064845.1 Desulfurococcales archaeon
GGCACCAACAGGGGGCTATCCCCCATAAGCCTCAGGGCCTAAACCCCTCTCCAAACTAGGCACAGGAGAGGGCCCAAAGGACCGGGGAACCGCTCCGAGACACCGGCTCGGAGACCCGCTCCCAGGAGCCGTCAACCCTGGATTTACCCCGGGGGGTCTAGGGTTGGCTGGCTCTTGGTGAGTCCGGGTCTCCTCCCCGGGGGAGTCGGTGTTTTCGGAGCAGGTTTCTCGGCCTGGGCTCTCTCCTAATGCCTAGTATTGGAGGGGGTCTGGCCTTATGGGTTGTGTTGGGGGTAGTCCTCTACGGTGCCCCAGTCCTTGTTCAATTCTATCATAGTAGGATTAATATGGTTGTTTATTATTCTTTAAATCTATTCTTGGAACATGATATGTTTTTTCTTAAAATAATTTATCCCACAATTTGTAGCAAGTAAAAATAAATATATCTTCGATATCTATCGATTCTATGTTGAAAGATTTATAGTTCAATAATTTTAAAACCAATGAGTTAATCAATAATAGTATGAAATAAAAGGATTCTTATAACATTTTTAACCTGATCGGTTTAGGTGGGTAAGCCATGAAGGCATTATCAAAGATAATAGCTGTAATTATCACAACTGGTGTTAGCTTATCACTACCTATTGTAATAGCATTATTTTGTAACAAGTCTTATTGGGGAAATCCTCACTTTCATGTTCGAGCCCCTCCTATAAATACGTAGAGAAGCTTCTTCAAGAAAGCTGCAATGGTTCAGCTACATGTTAGCGAGGATGCTATAAAGTCGTTGTTTAAATCTTCTAAAGAGAGCCTTGAAGATACTTGATAAATATGTAATTATGCTTTATATCTTGATAAGTGTATAGCGTGGACATCCTCGCCATTTTAAGTGGAAAACCCCTACGAAACGTGGTTGTTACCAATGCTGATGATATAAATGATATGAATAGATATAATAAATGAAAAACCTACAGTATTAGATTTCTATAGCCAAAAGTAGGATTAGAAAATAAAATACAGTATTGTTTACGAATGTGTTTTCTTAGGAAGGCTTTAGCTCCAAAATCATTAATACTTGGATCTAACCATTTGGGAGCAAATGAATAATCTTACCAGCCAATGCTATCAGCAAAAGCTACATTCCTTGACATGGGTTAAATCACCATAATTTGTAATATCTCCAACAACTACAGTTACGTCGCACCCGTTACAGTAATCCTTAACATAATTATTCACTATATCAACTAGCCAATCCCTACTACCATTATAATGTATATCTCCTAGGCAACAGATCTTCAACTGGTTTCACCTTTCTTCTTGAATCTTTGATCTTGGAGAAAAATCTCTAATAAAATGTATAAGAAGTGAAAAAGGGTTAAGTAAAAAACACATAGTCTTTCGTATTCTTTCCGCAGTCGTTTGTCAAATATAATAAATAAGTCCATGAAACCTGAGAAGGTAGCTTGAAATAATCATTACTAAGATCACGATACATGATATACATAGATCACAAAATTATATGGTATATCATGTATCGTTTGATTGCTAAAGTCCTCAGTAAAATGATATAATTCCACATAGCCAGCTTGTACTACGTTTATGTTTATTATTCCTCCTATTACTCCGAGAACTATGAATAATATAGATAACAATACACTAGTCTTACACATACCTTTTCACCAACAAGAAAAGGGGCAAGAAGAGGAGGCAAAAAAGAATTTATTCATTAGATCTTCTTCTTTTTATATATAGAAAGCCAGGGAGGGCTTCTATAATTATTATAATCACAGCACAAATCACTTTAACTGAATCTATCGATATATTGAATACAGAACTCCACAGAACCCATTCATTAAAATATTTCCCAAATATAGGCATACTAGAGAACACAGCAAATAACACCACCAGACAGACAAACCCCATAAACTTCCAGCAAATTTAGCGGCTTCATCTCTTATATCTTCAACCCTATCTTTCATCTTATCTACCCCTATTATAATTCAATATTTATATATCAGTTAATAGATATAAGTTTTAGAACAATGTTCCTACATTTTTACTACGTTTCTAGCGAGACTCTCTTCCAGCAAAAATTATGCTGCACTTGTAGTGATCTGAGTAGACTATGAGACCTCTCGAGGATCTGCACCAAAAATGGAAAATGAGGTAAGAGAAAATTACACCCATTGTTAAAGACATTTAGAAAAGTACCCTTACAAAGACATGACAATAAGTCATACATAATATAAAATCTGGGATCTAGATGCTTCACAGAGATTATCACAAAGGGACAGCGGGCATAACTTTAGTACCTTAAGCGTAATGAAGCAATAAAAAGCAAGTACAAAAGCCGAAAATTATAATTGTGAACAAAAATCCTGTTGAGAGAACCCATATAACATATAGAAAGCTGTTCGTAGTTTTAATCATAGTTACTGAGAAGAAAAGAGTAGCGAATAAATATATAAGAGTAGTTAAACTTATCGAGAAAAGAAAAGGTTTTTTAGAGCTTCTCGAAAAATAGATGGGCTTGATAAAATAATAGACTCTGGGAAAGATTGAACTCTTTATATATCATAATAATATAATTAATGATCATGTAATTTAATTGGTGATGTGCTTTGATAATTAAACACTCGTATGATGATAACGCCTTAAAGGACTTAAACCGAGTATTATCGGTTATCGAAAATAAATTTAGAAGATGTATTTACTGGAGACATGATGTATTCGATATATTATATGTTTCGAGTCTAATTATATCACCTTATATTAGGTATAACGGTATTCGATTGCTTAATAGAATAAAAAATATATGTAATGAGGATCCTAGTAAATTTATATGTTTAATTAGGACTACAGCTCCATCATATTTTCCTGGAGGACGAGGGAAATATAACAGAACAAGTATGAGAATATTACAACAGAAGGCTGTGGACTATCTCAGAGATAAGTGTTATGTAATAGTTTATGATCCGTCTAAACCGGTTTGTGCTTTTCTTAACCACGCTAAATTTGTCATATATTATCATATATGTAGTACAGAGAAAACTATTTACCACATGAAGTACTATGGTTCAACTAATTTTACAGTCAGTGGACTTGCTTATATATGGGATTTTAAAGGAAGGGGTAAAATCGGAAATTATGAGGAATATGTTGTAACCCAGCATATTAAATCTGGACTTAATAAAAATGATATTTTTTATTTAAAGGAGCTAAGAGAACTTATTAAATATAAGTCAACACTTTATACAGATCCGAATTATCTAAGAAAATACTTAACCACGCACCTGCGTCATTTAGAATACATCCTACATTACAGTAAGCAAGCTATATCAGGTACGCCTCTAGGTTTATTACTAAAAACTTATTTAAAACTATCAATCACATATAGTCAATCTCTCGCTCTTCTTGACGAGATTCCAGGTAAAAGAATCACCAGAAAAATTCAAGACAAATTATTTGAGATTCTAGAACCCATGGATCCCTTTGTTATCGAAATGATAACACCTACAATTATGGAAGAAACAGAAGACCAGCATATTGAGGAGTTTGAAATAATAGCTCGAGAACTAGAATTAAAAGATAGAGAACTGCGTGAGAAAATATTAGAATTCATTAGAGTTATTGAAACTATATATGAACTCTTAGGAAGAGAATATTTAAGACACATTCCATATATAAAAGACTACTTTGATGATAAAGAAAAGGATTTCTATGATATTGTAAAAAGTTATAGTTATAAATATGTTGAAAAAATAGAGAGCCTAATACGAACATATTCTCGACGATCTTAAAAACATAAATTGACATTCTATCTATTTTAGCTAATTCTTGTACGTATTCCTATTCTTGTTATTACTCCTCCTATGTGTTCTTGTTCTAGTGTCTCGATTATTTCGTCGATTACTTCTAGGGCTTCTTCTATGTTTTTGGAGGTGGCTACGCGGTCTCTGATGTACTTTATTATCGTGATGCACTTCCTACAGGGTGCGTTCACGGTGTATCACCTCCCAGACTCTGGTTTTCCTCCTTTACTTAGTGTATCAAACAATGTTAAAGGAGAGAGAGGAGAATGAAACTGTTTACATACCTAAGCAAAATCCATTTGGAGCGAATTAAAAAGAATTAGATCTAGAGGTATGGTTTTTCATGGTATCTTAGATAGTAATATTTATATGGACAATATTTTGTGAAATAAACACTTAATATATATGGTTAAATAGATTTTGAACTAGTTTCTAATCAATATGAGCCATATAGTGTTAACATATTTAGTATTTCCCAGTTCTCTTGTAACAGTAATTATGACTTTATATATGTTGGTGCTTACTTTGTCTACGGAAATGGTTAGATAATGTGATGCTTTAACGAAGCCTATGGATAGAAATGATATTCTATAGGATTTATTTTTTAAATTCAGTAGGTAATCGTATGGTACACCTCCTGTATAAGTTATTGATTTATTCTTAGGTAATAGTTCAACTACCATATTATTGACTTGAACTCGTTGGGGCATAAAATTTAGTTTAGACTCAGAATCGTAGACATGCACAATTATATAGTTATAGGTTGTATTACCGAGAACCAATGTGGTTTCATTAATAATTGTGGTATTTAATAGTATTGCTTTAGAAATGTTAGTATAGGGTTTATAGATTAAGATCTTCCATGTCTCATTCTTATCTATAGCGTTCAAATAAATGTTTCTAGCTTCTTCTAGGATTTTCTTCATTTTCCTCACTGCAATTTTATAAGTATAATCCTTGACTGAGATCGTATTACTAGTTGTATTTGTATGAAGATATTCTTGATTGAAAACAAACAATAAAGCAATAAAACTAGCGAATATGATGGTAATGATCAAAGCAAAAATAAACTTGTTTGGAAACAATATGTTCACCAAATCTTTTCATTATTAGAATAATGTTTTCCTCCTACCTTGTATCCAATGTATACTTTTCCCGGGCTAATTAGCTTTATCTGTATATTTTTCCATATTTCTTCCGGTACATCATAGTAATCGTCATTATTTATACCCTCATAAGCATAAGCATTAGGCCATCTAATTGAAGCCCATGGTTCTATTAGCCAATTAGCATTTTCTATCTTAAAGGCATTATTCCCGCCTAGTTTGAGGAGTTCTTCTTCGTTGACTGTGTAAGCCTCTAATATTCCACCTACAGACGAAGCAACATCAGTATCATCTTCTAACACAAATATGTTATAAAGAGTTGCAGTACTCCAATCAACAAAGTAAAGATAGACTTTATTTTTACCATTACTCTGTGGTATAAACCTAATTCCAAGCTCATAGACTGAATCAGGTTTCGGTACGAACTGCGATCCTCCTACCTTAAATGGTCCACAGTGCAAATCACATGATAGTTGTGGATTATTAGAACCTGCAGATATATGCCATTTCCAATCAGGATGATAACCTAGTGACGTTTGGTAGAAATATTTCTTCGAGGAAACCGATGCCCAAATGACTATTAAGCACTCGAGATCCTTTGGCAGAAATGGGGGAGTTCTAACAGTAATAAAGCCTCCGTAGATTTTTTGTCCAATATCAGTAGGATTAGGGCTTCTAATTCCATATTGCCAAGGCTTATCAGTACAAGCCATTTACGCCACCTTATGACTCACTTTGTAATTCTTCCCTCTAAAAACTATATTTTGTACAATAACTTCAAGGATTCGTACGAAAAATAACTTAATAATAGATAATCTACATTTCATACTAATTATTTAGGAATAGAATAGCAAAAAACTAGAGTTAGATCTCAACGAACCTAACAAACGCATAAGAAATAGTTACAATACTCCTAGCAGGATCAATAATGGCCCTTGTGAAACCACTAATAGCATGGCTAACTGGGCTAAAGCTAGAATAACACTTATTTTTCTTAAATTCTCATCTTTCAACGTATATCATTTCTATTGCATCGAAGGTTTTGTATGGAGAAATAGATTTGTTGATTCAGCAATTACTGGGGCTATAATATTATGAGCTTCAAAATAAAGCTTAGTAAAATCAGGTAACTTAGGTAAGAGTTCTCTGTAATTATCGACTATTTTTAGTAACCTAGAAGGCATATCTCTAATCGTTTCACTTATATATTGCCTTACTCTTTCATTTAATTCATTAAAGCTGGGTATGTTTTCAGCTTGATTACCCGCAAATATTCTGCTAAGTGCTGGAAGCATACTAAATAAGTAGTTGAAAAATTCTGAAAAAGCAATAGAAGAATTCACTTGTTCTATCGCATTGATTAATGTAACATACAGGTTTAGAAGAGTTCGTTCGTTTTCGGGATTATTCAATTCAAGCCCATTTTTCTTGCTACAAATACTAGCTTTATTCCTTCAGATGATATTAGTCTTCGGACGGCCTTTGAGAATTGAATATCCGAATTGTCGTAACGTTCTTTAATATGTTTTGCAAGTTCCTCTATTAGATGATCCAGATCGTCCTCATCTATTTTATTAACGACTTCATGATAGAGATCTTTTATTCCTTGAACGTACTTTGAAAGAATAGGGCGTGGAAGTGACACGGCTCTAGGAATTAAGTCTAATTCCTCATTCTTTATATACGATAGTTTATAGCTAAAAGAAGCAATAATAGATGCTATCTTAGGAAGAATTTCCATATATGATTCATGTTCTTCGATCCATATCTTGACCATTAACTTCAGCTCTTCTTTCCCACTATAGTTTGGATTTTGCTTAATATATTCAATAATCTCATAAAGAGGATCTAATACAAAGTTTAACACAATAGCATTAAATCTCTTTTCACTATCTTGTGGTTTAAGAAAATAAGCCGATATTACATCCCCTATTACTCTTCCGATAACTGGTCCCACTAAGGGAATAATAAAGGACAAAGTACCTTCACCGAATAACCCTTGTTCTAGTCTCATATAATAATGTCGTTAATAATGCAATTAAAATGCTAATAAAAAGAATTTAAAAGAATTTACATTTACTTTATCGACTTAAGAGTAAAGTTCTAGTGCTATATATCTATTTTAGTTAGTTTAGTTAGTAGGTATTATATGAAATAGAACATAGATAGTATTAAACATCCCCTAGGTGATGTTAAGGTTAAAAGTTAGTGAGACAGCTTCTAATTAATATTTCCAGAAACATAGTAGCACATCTTGGTCTAGAGCCTGGTCCCATGAAGGTAATATCCACGATCAACGACAAAATCCCACTAGGAAGAGGGGCGGGGCCGGCTAAGATAGTAGATGTGGGGAGGGGAAAGCTGAGATTATACATACCTGAGGATAAAGCGCCCTTTAAAGAAGGAGAGCGGGTTCTAGTAACGGTTCGGGACGATAAGCTGGTGGTCAATCGCATAAATTACTACATTGTGAAACCAACCATTAGTACTGCTCAGTACAGGGTAAATATTCCGTGGGAGCTCGTAAAGGAAGCTGGTCTCGTCAAGCACAGCCTAGTTAAAATATACCGTGATGGAGGAAAAATAGTAATCGAGCCGCTCGGTGATGAGCCTTGAGAAAGGCGTACGAGGCCTCAGCAATACTGCTGACCATCCTGATCCTCATAGTCATAATACACTACATGTACGCAAACATAACCGAGGAACTCTACAAGAGAAGCCAAGCAATACAAGAAACAACAACCACGACGAACAATCGAATAATACTCGTAGTAAACAAGACAATAAATGAATGGAAAAAGATCTACCGAGACTACATAATCTACTCAGACAAAATGATCAAAGAACACAATGCAGTAGGGCTGGACTAGAACCTATCATGCATATTACAAATAATAGAAAACGCCAACTCATAAGTAATAGTCAAGAAATTTACTCTATTCGACTTAGTGAACAACAAATAATCTTATGGAATACAGTAGAAACAATAATAATTACTGCATCAATATTATTAGTGACGCTGATTTACTTAATTCACTACTATGTTAAAATCGAATCTAAACATAAGGAATCAAGATAAATAAATTAACAGCTGGACCGATTATTATAATCGATTCAGCTCCTGCTCCTTATGAATATACTTAATATGATCAAAAATAATTCCTAATCAATGGCTAGCGAAACAAAAGGCTTACATAGGATTTATGAAAACAAACTGGTGTCTGATAATAAGACATTTGGTTTAGCTATGGAATTGGCATTATCTCTTGGATACTTCATTATAATTTAGTGTAAAATATTGATAGAGATTTAATCATATGAAAATTTTTATTTTTAAAATAATTTACTCCCGTTTATTTTTCGGTTCTCCCTTTTCTCATTATAATAACCTTTCTGAGTCTATATGTTTGCTTCTTAGATGATTGTTTATATGGTGTTTACATTGGTTCCAGTATTGATGGCTACTCAGCATCCTGATTCTACGCGGCGTGTTGGGGTTTATGAGGAGGTTGTTGAGGCTATTGATGCTTATAGGGTTTACCATTGTGATGAGGTTATGATTGATTATGAGGGTAAGCTTACTCCTTATCATCAGGTTGAATGGATTGTTGAGAAGGCTTTCGAGGATGGTGTCCCGATAGGTGAGAAATTCATACTTACTCCTAGGATACCGAATGATGACTTAGAAGATATTAGTAGGCATATTATGGCCGTAACAGAGGCTGTTCTCGCCAATATTAGGGCTCAGAGACTTGGTTTGCCACAAGTAGTAAAATATGTTATTATGCCTATGACGGAGAATGTACGTGACTCTATTAGGATGCAGCGAAGGCTTCACAAGATCGAAAGAGTTATGGCTGAAGAATGTGGTTTAAACATTTCCCAGCCTCTCCTAGTAATACCCTTGATTGAGACGGTTGATAGACAAGTACACTCAGACCTAATACTAGAAGCGTTCCATCAGGCACTCCTCAAAGAAGTATCTTTCTTCACAAGTGAGCTAAGAATATTCTTGGGTAAAAGTGATAGCGCACTCCTCTACGGACACGCTGCTAGTAGTATAGCTCTAAAAATAGCTTTGAGCAAACTCCATAGATGGGGAGAGGAGAGATTCATAAATGTGAAACCAATACTAGGTATGGGCAAACCACCGTTCCGTGGGCATCTTGCACCACACAATATCCATGTATGGATTAAGAATTGGCTCGGATACTCCACAGTGACAATACAGTCAGCGATAAGATACAATACCAACAAAAAAGACTATGAAGAAACAATTACAATTATCCGTGAACATCGAGATAAGAAGGCAGAGTATTTAGGAGAAGATATTGAAGCTAAGCTAATAAGAATTCTTCCTAGACTAGTCTATCCCTATAGGAGAATAATAGCTGAAACCATTGAGAAACTATACCCAATATTCGACCACGTACCCTCAACGAGAGAAAGAATACAATACACAAAGTATTACCGAGTACTAGACGGAGTAAAAATACCTAGAGCAATAAAATTCGTAGCAGGATACTATACAATAGGATTACCCCCAACACTCCTAGACGCTCCAGGACTAAGCATGCTAAGCGATAAAGAAATAGAACTCATAACCGAGACATATAAGGGAATAATACATGACCTAGAATACGACCTATCATATTATAATAAGGAAATCGCCACGAAATTCTTACCAAAGGAGACAATAAATGAAATAGACAAATCAATACATATAATCATCGACAAGCTAAGCTTAAACCCAAAACAAAGCCCGGACCCCGAGTACTGGGAACTAGCAGAGAAACTAACAATAAACAATACCAATGGAGAAGAACTAGCAGAGATAATATCTAGAATGGCTGAATACAGAGGCTTTCTCGGTTAAGCAAAGATA
>JAMOPC010000328.1 GCA_027064845.1 Desulfurococcales archaeon
CGTTTTCAAGCCTTATCTTCATATCGATGAGATCATTTCTAAAAGCATAATCAGCTACAGCTTCTAATTTAATTGCTGGTTCTCCTTCATAACTCCTATAATGAGCTATTCCTAAAAGTACCGAAACCATGTCTAAGAATCTCCCAGTACTAGATGCTAGAATATATCTCCGCGTATTTACAAGATTATATACTGCTTCAACTTCCATCTTTCCCAACGGGAGTTTTTCGATTAGTTTTTTCTTCTTAAATAACTCTAGTAATTCTTCGAGACTATAACCGTTTAAGGCTAAGAAGCCGGCCACTAGTCTTGCAGGATATATTGTGTCTCTATCACTTGTCACTGGTACTTGAAGTATTGAACCTATTCTATTATACCCATATTCATGTGTATTGAATAAGAGTATTTCACCACCCCATATAGTATTGTCATCACCCCAGCCAACACCATCAATGGCAACACCGATAATCTCTCCCTCTAAACCATTATCAATAGCTGCACCTATCACATGAGAATAATGATGCTGAACTTCTACAATTGGTAATCCATGTTCTTTAGCAAAGGTTTCTCCAAGTCTCCGAGAATAGTATTCTGGATGTTTATCAATTACTATAATTGCTTTATCTAAATTGATTTTATAGTTTCTAATGTAGTAATTAATAGCTTTAAGCAGATCTTCCTGGGCAGAAACACTGTCAAGGTCTCCAATAAATTGTGTAGGAACGATTTTATCGTCAAAACCTATAGCTCCACAATTATTCAGATCAGCTCCAAATGCAATGTACTCATATAATAGTTTCCTCTTAATCCTAATCCATGTTGGTGCATATCCTCTACTCCTTCTAAGAAAAACCCATTCATCATCAGTTCTTCTTATAACAGAGTCATCAACTCTATTAACAATCTCACGATCATGTACTAGGAAATAATCAGCTATATTTGATAATTTTTCACGAGCACATTTCTCATCAGTACACATTGGTTCTCCTGTGGAGTTACCACTAGTCATAATTAAGAATTTGTCCTTTGTATTCATGAGTAACAAGTAGTGAAGACCCGTATATGCTATAAATACTCCTTCGTGAGACAATCCTGGAGACACATGTTTTGAAACAGGTGAATCGCTTCTCTTAGGGAGCAAAAGTATAGGAGCTTGGGGTGATCTCAAGAGTTTCTCAGCATCATTATCGACTACAACGATCCTGTTTAATACTTTTGTATCCAAACCCATGATTGCGAACGGCTTGGACGGTCTCTTCTTCCTCTGCCTAAGCAATAAGACAACATCATCATCTGTTGCTTTTGCAGCCAGATGATATCCTCCAAGACCCTTTACTGCTAATATATATCCTTCATCTACCAACTTTGCAGCTGTAGTTATGGGGTCATTCGTGCTTATCTCTTCCCACTTATTATCATATAAGGTCAGCTTAGGCCCATCACGAGGACAACTTATTCCCTGAGCATGATATCTCCTTATATTATTAATATCATTGTATTCCTTCAAACATTCTTCACATAGCTTATACTTTCTCATACTGGTGTTTTCTCTATCATATGGGACAGAATACATCATAGAGAATCTTGGGCCACACCAAGCACAGCTATTAAATGCATACTTATACCTCCTGTCCTTAGGATCTAGTATTTCCCGTAAACAATCTTCACAAATAGCAAAGTCTGGCGGAATATTGGATCTTAGGAAAAGTTTTTTCTCGCTAGGAAGTATTCTGAACTCATTATAGTTCCTAGGAGTTTCCTCACGTATAATTACTTCCTCAATAATGGCTGGTGGTGGTTTTTCCTTGTAAAGGTCTTCGAGGAATGATTTTACACCAGCCTGATTTCCCTCAATCCATACCTCTACTTCTGATCCACCGGTATTCTTAACATAGCCATATAGCCTATGCTTATACGCTAATCTATGAATAAAAGGCCTAAAACCGACACCTTGAACTAACCCAATTATTAGTATTCTCAAAGCTACTCGTTCATCCATAAACCTTAATCACCAATACAAAAACCATAACTTATCTATTAAAGATAAGCGGTTTAAACAATTTATTATACTAGGCTTCAACTGAAAGTATTATTAATCATATTCATTAACAAATAATTATAAAGTTAGGAAATAATGATAGAGCTAGGTAAAGTAGACTTGAATTCAAGTATTCTGCTAAGATCCCTTGAGCGTAAAAAGAACTTAATCAAAGCACTTAGTATCAGGAAAATAATTGAAATCAATAAATGCTTTGATAATGCAGGAAATATTATTGCACTCCCAATAGTTTTCGAGGGATTAAAAGACTTTTATTCATTAAGATTTAAAACAAAACTAAATCTAGACAACGACGTTATTAATTATCTTTATATAATAGGTGATTTAGACGCATTAATTAAGATCAATGAAAAACCATTCTATGGAGTGGATCAATGGACTAAGACAATACCACTACTGATAAATGATCCAGAACCATTAATTGAGATCCTCGTCTATCCTGAAAGAATAGTTGGAGAAAAGTATAATCCTATTAAAATAAATAAAATAGTGCTAATCGAATATGATAAAGAAATACTCGAATATACGAATCTAGTGGAAAATGTTATAGATTTAATTAAGAATATTGATGACAAGGATTTAAGAAAAGAACTACTAGTGTCTCTTTATAAATCAATGAATGAAATACACTTACAAACCCCCTCGCCAAAACAATTACTAGGGATAAATCTTCTAGAAAAAAATGCTTTAACTATATACCCGATGCTTATAGATGAACTTTTAAGAATGATCAAGAACAAGCCTCAAAAATTAACAGAGAAGGGATATGGTTCTATAAATTGGGAAATATTGAGAAAGGAGATAAGAATAGCCAAGAAAGAACTAGTAAATAAACTAGAAGAACTTATTGAAAAATATCCTAAGAGGGGAACACTACATGCCGTAGGACATAGTCACATAGATGCTGCATGGCTCTGGCTACCAGAAATGACTAAGTGGAAAATATTGAAAACACTCGCTAGGACACTAACACTTCTAAAGAATAGTAAAAAACCCATATTTATAATGTCCTCGGCTCTCTACTTTTCATGGATCAAGGAGGCTTTTTCAGAAATATATAGAGAAGTCAAAAAGATGATCGAGAAAAATAGAATAATCCCTGTAAGTGGAATGTGGGTTGAAAGCGATGTTATAATAACCCCTTCAGAAACCCTTGTAAGAGAATTCCTCTATGGACAGCATTTCTTCGAGAAAGAACTAGGCAAGAAATGCTGGATAGGATGGCTACCTGATAGTTTCGGATTCTCCAGTAATCTACCACAGATCATGAAAGAGGCAGGCATAAAGTTCTTTGTAACACATAAGCCCTATTGGAACGAATACAATAAGTTCCCGTATCAAGTATTTGTTTGGGAAGGAATAGATGGAACAAGAATCCCATCATTTAATATAATTGGAGAATTCGCCAAAACGGGAGATACAAAATCAATTATAGAGCTATGGAGTAATCATGAAGAGAAAACAATTTTTCCAAGACTATTGTACACTTATGGATACTGTGATGGAGGAGGCGGACCCACATATGAAATGCTCCAAAGACTAGAATTTCATGAAAAATATTCGCCAAAACTACCAGAAATAATTCATGGCGAAGTAGAGTCTTTCTACGAAGAACTAGTTAAAAAACTTACTGAAATACCTTCTTGGAAAGGAGAAATATATTTGGAAACACATCGAGGAGCATATACAACTAATACAGAGATAAAGAAATATGTATGGCTAACAGACTACACGCTTAGGTTACTAGAACAATTAAGTACTTGGAGGAAAATTAATAGCAATAACCAAAGTAGCTCTGACAATAAGAAGCATTGGGAGATCCAACTCTTAGGAGTATTTCATGATGTGATCTCTGGCACAATAACACATGAAGTACATGAATACTTTATAAAGAAATACAATGAAATCTTAAACGAGATGAACAAGGAGATCAGAGAATTATTAATAGATTTAACGGGTAATTTCAAGGGATTAATAATATATAATCCACTACAATGGGATATAACAGAAGACATAGAAGTAAATATAGATCCGAATTATATTCTAGACTATCAAGACCAAGTATTAATAAATAATGAAAAAGTCCTCATAGAAGCAACAATACCAGGCAATGGCTACATAGTTATACCTCTCATAAAGAGAGAGAACAAGAACAATTTAAGTATTGAACCTATTGAAAAACGAACACAAATAGTAAAAGATGAAGTATTAATAAAGACAAGGTTCTTCGAGATTAAGATCAATTGCAAGGGCGAAATCACTTCAATAAAAGACCGTGAAACAGGATTTGAATACATAGCTAGTCCTTCAAATAAGTATATTGTATACGAGGATGTACCCAATGAATGGGATGCATGGAACATTGATGAACATACACTATATCATGGAGAGGAGTTAAAACCAATTAAGACAGTCATTGTAGAAGATAATGAGTTGAGGAAAGTTATTAAAACATTATATGACTATAATGGCTCAAATGTTGAAGCATATATTTACATATATAATAATATTAGGAGAATAGATTTCAAAGTATTGATCAAGAACTGGAAACATAGGATGAGATTATTAAAAACATGGTTCTATACTACAATAAAAGCAGATTATTATGTTGCAGATACTCCGTACGGATTAACTAAAAGACCTACCCATCACAATACTTCAGTTGAAAGAGCAATGTTTGAAGCACCTATTCTTTCATGGATGTATATTGAAGATGGAAAACACGGTATAGGACTTGTTTCTCCATATAAACATGGTATTAGTGTCAAAGACTCGTGCATCGGCTTAAGCTTATTGAAAACACCGATTATTCCAGACCCGTTAAGTGATTCTGACAATACTATTATAGAGTACTCATTGATTCCATATAGTGGTGGGTGGATCTCTTCAAAAGCATATATAGAGGCATACAAAGTCGTTAATCCCTTGTACTGGGTTATTAATTATACTGGAGAGAACTTGGGCTATATAATTGATAAACTAATAGATGTTGAAGGTGAGGGAATAGTATTAACTACTATTAAAGAATCAGAGGATAAGAAAGGAGTTTTACTTAGACTTTATGACATCTCTGGCACTAGTGGTGAGTTCATTATAAGGACGGAGTTCCCGATTAGGAAAGCATATAGAGTAAACATTCTTGAAGAAAAGATCTTGGAGATAAGTGTGAATAATCAATCCATTATCAAGTATAGGCATAAACCTTATGAAATAATATCGATTTATATAGAGAAATAATTATGAATTAATACCATGTTTGCTAAGCTTATTAAGTATAAGGTCTTTTTTCTCTGAAAGTATTTCGTAATAATATTTTCTATTATCCGCACCTCTAATAACTAATACATATTTAGGCTTACTAATAGATAATATCGAAACTGTCATTAATACCATAAAAGAAATTATGAAGAATAATCCGAGAAACCATGTTATAATATAAGGTATATCCGGGTAGATCAAGGGGACAATCATAATTGATAATAGTAATGACGCAGAAAGAATAAATGCCTTCTTGATTAATCCTCTATCTTTCTTTCCAGGTATATGGAGTTTGTCAATATAAATTTTTGAGAACATTATTTCTTCTCTTCCCTTATTAGTGTATAGGATTATTTTCTTATCATGGATTTCTAGATCATGTACTACTCCAACAATGAATTTGTACAAACCATATAGTTGTCCCGTCATAATACTTGTTCCAAGCGACATTGAAAGATCATCTCTATGGTTTATTCACTCATTTGCTTAAATAGTTCAAGTATTTCCTCGAGTTCATCTTCATTAATTTTTGAAATAGCTACTCCAGCATGAACAATAACGTATTCTCCAGGTTTAAGGTCTGGGATTGCCGAGATCACTTCTTTTATGATGCCACCCATTCTGACTTTGAGGACTTGTAGTCCTGTCTCGGATCTTTTTATCTCTAATACTTCCGCGGGAACTCCTAAGCACAATCTCTATCACGTTATACTTGTTTATTGGTTCTTGTTTTAGTAATTTGTTAAGGCGGCTTTTAAGTGTAGATGTATTAGTGTGGAAGATAATCCTTTATATATCATGCGTTGTTATAATTAAAACATATGATTTAATGTGGTGGATAAAATGAATGCATTGAGCAAGACCACTGCGGCTATCATTCTTGTTATAATATTAATAGGTATAGTTGCTGGAGCATATTATTACTGGTCAACAACAAGTAAGCCTACACAAACAACAACCACAACTACTCAGACAACAAGCCCTGCAAAAACAACTACTACTACGACCACTACACAGCCAGCTAAGAAGGTCAAAGTAGCGGTACTTTTCGACGTTGGTGGTAGAGGAGATCTGAGCTTCAACGACATGGCTTACATGGGTGCTGAAAGAGCTAAGAAAGAACTAGGAGTGGAAGTAGACTATTTAACACCTAAGTCAACCAATGACATGATACCATTACTTGAACAATTAAGTAAAAGCAAAGAATATGATCTATTGGTTCTAGTAGGGTTCCTATGGACAGATGCATTAAACAAGACAGCCGATAAGTTCCCAGACCAGAAATTCGCTCTAATAGACTCAACGACAGGTGTTGTTAGACCTAATGAGGTTGACATTTTGTTCCGTGAACAAGAATGTGCTGCACTTGTCGGCATCATAGCAGCTGGTATGGCTTATCAATTAAATGGCTCAACAGTTGGAGCAGTAGCTGGTATGGATATACCGCCATTGTGGAAATTCCACATAGGATACTTATTTGGTGTCAAGTATTTTGAAAAGCAAACGGGTAAACAAGTAAACTTCTTATGGCAATATACAGGAACGTTCCAAGACCCGCAGAAGGGATATCAGACAGCGTGGCAGATGCTGCAACAAGGTGCTAAAGTGCTATATGGTTTAGCTGGATTAACACATCTTGGAATGTTTGATGCGGTAATTGATTGGAACGAGAAAGGACTCGGAAAAGCATTTGCTATAGGACAAGATGCTAGCCAGGAATGGTATAATCCGTACTATATTCCACTCAGCGGTGCTAAGAGAGTTGACGTAGCAGTATATACAGCTATTGAAATGGTTGTCAGAGGTACATGGAAGGGAGGAATAATAACACTGGGACTGAAAGAAGGAGGAGTAGGTATTTGGGACCTAGACGGTGTCAAGTACTTCGCAGAAATAGCATATGAAGAAGGAAAATTACCAAAGGGATTAACACCTGAAAAAGTTGTAGAAATAGTGAATAAGACAAGACAGGAATACATCCCAGATAATGTATGGAAAATGGTTAATGAGTTAGAACAAAAGATCAAGAATGGCGAAATAGTATTTAAGACTCCTCTATCACATGATGAATATGACCAGATAATCAACGCATTACAACAAGGAAACCTCAATGCCGCATTAGAGAAAGGAAGTATTAGCTAATTAGATTAGGGAATCTTCTTTTTCAAACAGAATTATTTTTTAACAATCTTTTTCCTTAACTGTTATATAACTAGTACATAAATAGATTTAATCAATAAGGCGTAATTAGCCGAGTTGCCCATCTCACATTGGTTTTATAAGTAGCGGTGAATAACGCATGAGCCAGGGAGAAATCGCTGTCGAGATGAGGAATATACATAAGATATACCCAGATGGCGTTGTAGCCCTTAAAGGAGTAGATTTTGTTGTTAAAAAAGGAGAAATACACGGATTACTTGGAGAAAATGGCGCTGGTAAAACAACACTTATGAGAATACTGTATGGAGAAATCAAACCAACTAAGGGAGAAATAAAGATCTTTGGAGAAAGGGTAAAGTTCAGTGGTCCATGGGATGCTATTAGGAAAGGAATAGGTATGGTTTATCAACACTTTACACTAGTACCAACATTTACTGTAAAGGAGAATTTATTCCTCAGCCTCTTAAGTATTAATCCAAAGGCAACCATAGATGAGGCTATAGAGAAAGCTAAACAAGTTTCCAAGCAAACAGGCTTAAGAATACCTTTCGACAGAGTTATCGAGGAACTACCTATCGGTGTGCAGCAAAGAGTAGAAATTATTAAATCACTTATAAGAGAAGCAAAAATACTCATACTGGATGAGCCTACAAGCGTATTAACACCAGTCGAAACAAAGGACTTGTTCCAAGCATTACTCAAACTAAAACAACAAGGAATAACAATTATCTTCATAACACATAAGCTCAAAGAAGTAAAGGAAATAACGGATCGTGTAACAGTTCTTCGCCGCGGACAAGTCGTTGGGACGGTGGAAACGAGTAAAGTAACTGAAAAAGACCTTGCAAGAATGATGGTTGAGAGAGAAGTATTGTTTAAGCTGGAGAAAAAACCAGCTAAACCAGGGAGAGAAGTATTAGTAGTAAAGAATCTAGAAGTCTATGATGATAGAGGATTACCAGCTGTAAAAGGAGTAACTCTAACTGTTAGGGAAGGCGAAATCCTCGGTCTTGCAGGTGTTCAAGGTAATGGGCAGAAAGAATTAGCGGAAGCAATTGCTGGTATGAGACCCGTAGCATCGGGAAAAATCATTATTGATGATATAGATGTTACTCAGTTATCAGCTTTTGAGAGATATAAGCTTGGGCTAGCATATGTCCCCGATTCAAGGAAAGTCGGACTTATCTATGATATGAATATTGTGGAAAACGTGGCATTAACGAATCTATACAGAATCATTAGTGAGAAATCGAGAAGGATAAAATGGGGTGTTGCAGAGAAAATTGCTTCTGAAGTAATTAGTAAGCTTGAAGTTGTAGCACCAAGCCTTAGCACACCGATTAAGTATCTCAGTGGTGGAAACCAGCAGAAAGTAATGGTTGGGAGAGAAATAGTCCGCGAACCAAGAGCCTTTGTTGTATCAGAGCCTACTCAAGGACTAGATGTTGCTGCTACCGAGTTTATAAGAAAAACTCTTATTCGTCTCAGAGATGAAGGTAAAGCTATATTGTTGATCTCAACTGATTTAGACGAAATACTTCAGCTCAGTGATAGAATCGCTGTCATCTATGAAGGTAAGATCATGGCTGTTGGAAAACCTGAAGAATTCACGTTGGAGAGACTTGGTTTATTAATGGGTGGTGTACATGCCTAAAGAAAATATATTGTCTAAATTCATTCGTTCACTCATTGAAAAGATCAAGATCAAGAAACAAGAGTATATTATGGCTACAATAGAGATAGTATTATCAGCATTGATAGGCTTTTTAGTAGCAGGAATAGTTCTCTACGCAATGGGATATGATCCCGGAGAAGTATTTTACATTATGTTCAACTATGGATTCAATGATCCAGAATACTTGTGTGGAAAAGCAATACCACTGATTATGACTGGTTTAGCTTTCTCAATACCTGCTCTAGCAGGTGTGTTTAACATAGGTGGTGAGAGCCAGCTCTATTGGGGAGCATTCATAGGACTTATAACTACATATTATGTTACACAATACACAGGCATTGGAACACTAGGAACCATTGTAGGAATACTTGCAGGAATCCTGGCAGGTGCAGCATGGGCTCTCCTAATAGCTGTTCTAAGAGTATACAGAGGTATAAACGAAGTCATTACAGCAATAATGTTAAACTGGATATCATATTTCATGATCATATACTTGATAATTAAGTTCTTCACAAACCCCGTAATACCCCATCAGAGTATAGAAGTTCCTGAAAAAGCATCTCTAACACCTTATCCAGGCTTTGCAATAGCTATTGTTGGTACATTGATAGTCTATTATCTCTTGTACTATACC
>JAMOPC010000329.1 GCA_027064845.1 Desulfurococcales archaeon
TATATTTTCTGAAACAAATAGTCCCAATCTTCTAGGATCAATACTGTATTCAGGTAGTAGCAATGCTACATTATTTCTTTTAAGCACTATATCACGTAATCTACTTGGAGGATATACTAGTCCTAAATAGATAAAAAGCAATGGATCATCTGTTGACTGTAAAGCATCTAGAACTAATCTCTCGATCTCATTAATATTATGTGTATGTAGAACAATTACCTGCTTAAATTTCTTACCACTACTTAATTGTGTAGTATATTTTTCCAAAATTCTTAAAGCATCATAATCAGTTGTTTGCCTATAATATCCACGGATTAACTGTATTATATCAGGTATTATGGTGAAGAAAACCTTACCATGCTCTTCATCCATATAGATGAGAGTATTCTTTAATTCCTCTAAAGCATTCAACACATCTGCCATATAAATATTCCTAAATACCAATGGATCATATATTATTATCGGCAAATGAATTTTCTCTGGATAAAACTTTAATGCATCACCAACACGCCTACCCTCACCCGGTATGGTTGCTAACCAAATAGTTTTAACGAGACAACCTTTTATGAATAGAAGCTCGTTCTCTCTAGTTCTTAAATCATTATTCAAAACATATCTGGGATCAGCCCTGTATTTTCTAACATCCTCCTCATAGATCTTCTGAAGCTCACTTGCTGTTAATAAACCACTTATCAAGTGAGACCTATATTCTGCCTCTTCTATCGGAATACTCCATGCTGTGATTAAGGATACTGGTAATTTTACATTATAGATGTATCTTACAATCTTAGCAACATATGATACCAATCCTCGAGTCATGCCAAGACTGGATACACGCAACCCTAAATTCACAAGTAGATCGATGAAATATGGATGAAACGGATAAGTTTTCTTAATTCTTGACTGTAAACTAGGCAATCCACCGTATAGAGCTTCTATAGACTCCTTGAGAGTAGAGTCCTTCAATGCTTTTTCTATGATATCTTCTTGTAGTATATGAATAAATTCCTTAATTTCCCTCGAATCAATGTTTGAGAACAACCTACGCTTTAAAACCTCAGCTATATCTCTCTGTATCTCTAATGGAGGAATTGCTTCAAATTTTACACGATTTATCATAGCAAAGATCTTTTCAACATATTCTGGATGTTGAGGACCCGCTCTAAAAGACCCTTCCCTATATTCTGCCGGTAACGTAAATACGAGCACGGCGCCTTCAACAGCCGCAACAGCCATTGCTAAGTTCCTAATAAATGTAATATATGCTTCATTATAACCACTAATTTCACCCGATAGTCTAACAGCTGTAACCATGTACTCAGGTGACTCATCAAATAGTATGAGTACACGCTTATTCATAAGTATTCGTCTAAGAACATCTTCACGTGGAGGTGTAAACGTTTCGTCGTAAGTTTTCATCTTATCATATTCTCCGAGAAGATAAGCCAATAAACCCCATGGTGTATACACTCTGGTTCCATCCTTAAACTCTACGGGGTTCTTAGGATCAGGGCACAGAATGCTATTATCGCCCACCAATGCTATTATCTTAATCTCGTTAGTTTTCTCGATCAAAACATCTATCACATGTCCTAATCCATACTCTAGATCTCTTCTATGCTTACTAATTAAACCAATCATATTTCTTTTCTTCTTATTAAATACGCGAACAAGGTGGTAAAGTGTTACCAGAAGATGTGTCTTACCACCACCTAGAAGGCTAGGTATTAGATATACTCTTGAGGTAATAATTTCACTTCTTCTATTATGCGGGTCCAAAGGTATATTCATTACTCCCGCTAACGAACCAAATACTTTGAGTATAATTTTT
>JAMOPC010000330.1 GCA_027064845.1 Desulfurococcales archaeon
ATTTTCATCAAAGAATGATTACCGTTAACCGCTTTTGAATTGAATATGTTTTTCTATGATCTCGCCTAGTATTCTTAATCCGTCCTCGTCAACAATTACTTCATAAGCCGTCCTATCGATCGGAGAGATCCTTGATTTTACCGCAAACAGTCTTGTTGTTAAACGGGGTGTTGTTCCTAATACCCATATGTAGTCTATTACTATCATTACATCTACTATGAATGCCTCGAAAGAAACTGATAAGCTCTCGCCATATAATGGAAGTTCTCCTATGAGGATTGTTGTTAATCCTTTCCTATAAGTCAAGTCACTTATCTGAGTTACAAGGGTTCTAACGTCTTTAGGTTCTAAATAAGCTGATAAGCTTGTCACACTATCAATTACTAAGTTCTTATATTCACCCTGATTAATGAGTGCTGTTATGTTCTGCAATAAATCATATATTGACTGTATATTGAATCCATAAATAGGTTTTAATGTTTCTATTCTAATTATTCCTTCCTCAACAAATCTTATTAGGTCCTGGTAGAAACTAAATGAACGACATCTGCTTAGTAAGAATTCTTTCGACTCAATAAAGGTTATGTATAATCCTTTTTCTCCTTTCTTTGCTCTATGTACCAAGTAGCTTAGTGTAAACTGTGTTTTACCTACACCGGGATGCCCTAAAATATACACTGTTCCTGGACGTGGGAATCCTTTTCCTCCGAGAACTTTATGATCTAAATCCATATTACCAGTATCTACGAATTCAAGACGCATTTGACTCAATAATTATTCACCGTATTATTTATTTGTTGTATATCACCTAAATAAACACTCCTAACTTCAAATATCTTAGTTTATAACATGAAGGACTTAAAAACTAATCGATCTAATGAAAAACTATTGTTGGTAATTCTCATTAATGTGAAATTATTGTAAAACTATTATTAAGCACTAAATCAATGATGTAGGGAAGAACAGGTATGTTGCCAGAAATGATGTAGTAATTTGAGCATTAATTACATTGATTAAGAGAGGTGGTTTAGTTGACTAATAATAAATACATAATAATAACACATACCGATATGGATGGCATAGGGTCAGCCGCTATATACATGTATTACAGGAATACTGAGCCCTTTAAAATTCTCTTCACAGAACCCTATCTCTTATATAAGACTCTTGAAAAAATACTATCGAACAAAAAGATTCTCGATAATGTAGAAGAAATTGCTTTAATGGATCTAGGATTAAACCTTGCAACAATAGATAAGATATATGATTATATCAAAACACTCATTAATAATAACATATCCATAGAATGGTATGATCATCATATTTGGGATATTGAGTGGAAAAAGAAATTCGAAGAACTAGGTGCGAAGATCTACGTAGATACCTCAACCTGTGCAACAGGTGTTGTAGCAAAGTATTCTAAAATCATGAGAGACGAAGTGGATGAAGAATTCGTAAATGAAGTAGTTAGTGGTGTATGTGCAGGTGATTTATGGAGATTCGATCACTGGAGAGGACCATGGTTTCTTAGACTTGTTCGTAGAAGAGATTCACAAAAGTGGAGAATATATGTGACGGAAAAGATAGCAAAGGGAACAATTTGGTGCGAAGAGTTTACGAATAAAGTAGTGGAGAGATTTGAGCAGGAAATACTAGCATATAATGAGATTCGAGAAAATATGATTGTTAAAACTATTGATGACTTAAAAATAGTAATTACAATGCAGCATCCACTACTTGATAATAGCTTTGCAGCAGCATTTATTATGGGTAGGACAGATGCAGATATAGCTGTTATAGCTTCTCATGATGGAAAGATAAGTCTACGTA
>JAMOPC010000331.1 GCA_027064845.1 Desulfurococcales archaeon
ATACAATACCCATTAATATAAGGCTCGTCCTCGTGGATTACTCTTCCACATCGTACACAGTATTTTTTATTCATAGTATCTATACCCTTAGAAGAAAATAGTAGAATAAGGGTTAATATAGGATTGCGAACTGCGCGTGAGGAATATCTTTAATATATAATATTGCGTCCTCATGAATTAACCCATTATTTTTAGCTGCACTAACAATGTTTTTGCCTACAAGATTAGCTATCGATGCACGTTTTAAGAGCGCTATTGCTTGAGTTATAGAGAGAAGCTCTCCCTTGTAGAAATATGGATCAACATAGAATTTTATCCCTTTTTCCTCATCTACTATGTTTTTACCAAGAAGTTCTTCGTCACAAATAGCAATTATTCTTTCTCCACCGTATTCTTGTATTTTGACGTAAACTCTTATCTGCTCATTATTCATGAGTATAATTCACCAAAGATAATAAAACTGTTATTCTCGCTAGAAAGCTTGTAAAGTTGTTTCTGCACCACATGCTTCACATTTCAATATGAATACCTTCCCCTTCTTAATAAGCTTAGTGAACCTACTACCACAAGTAGGGCATATCACATACTTCTTTACAAACACGTCTATTAGTTTATTTATGACATGACTACTAAATCTTCCTTGAAGAATTAACTGACCAGATTCATTAATATATGCTGGAACACCTAGTTCTTTAACAAAGTATTTCTGTATTATTTTTGGTTCACGATTTAGAACATCAGCGATTTGTTTGAAATTAAGAATCAACGTTTTACCTCCCACAAACATTACCTCAGCTCTTGGAACCTCAAATGCTTCTTTCTGCACAGGCCTTGATGGCAGTTTAGAATAAGCACGTTCAAGTAATTCCTCATAAGTATAATCCCTTATCCTCTTATAACCGCTCATTAACTACTCACCACACCAATTAACCGCATATATTCTTAGTGATATTATACTTTTATGAGGGGGTATTATAAACTATACATTTCTAGCAATAATACAAGATTAGAGAAATGGGTCAATCAGTATGAGAGTATACATAGAAACATATGGGTGCGCCTTGAATAAGGGCGACGAATATATAATGAAGACTGTGCTGTTGAAAAATGGTTTTATCCTAGCTAATAGTATAGATGAAGCCGACGTCATAGTTATTAATACATGTACAGTAAGATACGACACCGAGCTAAAAATGATTAAAAGAATTAAAGAGCTACATAACTATGCCACCACAAATAAGAAGATACTAATAGTTGCCGGATGTATGGCAAAAGCACAGCCTTATAAAGTATCAAAAATAGCTCCCAACGCTAAACTGTTATCACCCCAAAATGTTGATAAAATACACCTATTAATACAAAATAATGATCTAAAATACCTACTTCTAGGGGATAAAAACAGGAATATCCTTGGATACGTTATAGATAACAAAATAGCATATGTTCCTATTCAAGAAGGCTGCCTAGGTAATTGTAGTTTCTGTATAACAAAAAATGCTAGGAGAAAACTCGTAAGTTATCCAATAAATATCGTTGTAAAAACAATAGAGGAGAACATAAGAAAAGGTGCTGTGGAAATAGAACTCACAGGACAAGATACTGCCTCATATGGGCTAGATCTTTATGGAAAACAAATGTTACCAAAACTATTAAGTTCATTAACAAAAATTAAAGGAAATTATATGATAAGGATAGGAATGATGAACCCTGACACATTAATGAATATTCTAGACGAATTAATAGAAGCAATAAAGACAAATAACCACATTTATAAGTTCTTGCACATACCTCTCCAAAGCGGCAGTAATAAGGTCTTAAAAATAATGC
>JAMOPC010000332.1 GCA_027064845.1 Desulfurococcales archaeon
ACCAAAAAAGAATAATTTTAAGGTTTATTTCACAGTTAAAATAATTCATTAACCACTAATTTATGAGATCCATTGGATTAAAGTCTATATTTCTTCCATGTTGGTTATTCATGTATTTTTTCCATTCCTTGTATGCTTGTATATCTGTTCCTGTTACTTTTTTACTTGCTTTGTCTATTTTCACTAATGCTGGGATGGGTGTCATCATTCCTAATATTATTGCTTCTCCTACATTTAAGTCAGAGAGCATTTCCATTAGTTCTTCGCTTAGTGTTTCGCTTGCGTGTTGCACGTATCTTTTGTCTGTTGGTTCTACTAGTTTCAATATTATTTTATTATTAGTTTGACTCAGTGCGTCTTCGTCGATGTTTTTGGGTCGCTGGCTTACTAAACATAATCCTACACCGAATTTTCTGCCTTCTCTCGCTATTCTTGCAGCTACCTGCTTGGTTAGAGTTGTTCTGTCCTTTGGAATCAATATGTGAGCCTCTTCAATTACTACAAGTACTGGTACTGGATAACCTCTTTCCCTATTGCTCATTACATAGTTTTTGCGTTCCTTAAGGAGCCAGTCCAAGTAATGATAAACTACCACGTCTGCTATTTCTTCGTCGACGCTTCCTAGCTTGATCACGTTTGCTTTACCGGGTACTATTACTGACTCGAGATTCGTTGGTGCATCTATAGCTAATACTTTTCCTTCATACCTCTCTCTTAGCTCGTCAAGTTTGTTAATTAGATCAGTTATTGATTTCGAATCACTTGAATACTCTTTATTATACTTTTCAAGCATTCTCTGTAAGTAGTCGAGGAATTTGTCTGGTTCTTTCGTGGCTATTCCAGACTTGTATAACTCGCGATAAGCTTTTCGGAGATATAGCCTTTGCTTAGTTGCCTGTGGGTCTAGACGAAGAAGGTTATAATACTCATACACCGCTAGTTTTGCCGGATGTATCTTAGGCTCAATATTATTTGTTTTATCGTCTCCCGCTATTTTATCATATTCATTATGCATATCAATTATAAGTACGGTTCCCCTTAACTCATTGACAATCCTATCTACTAGAACTCCGACTGTATTCGATTTACCTGCACCAGTTACAGCTAATATCGCTAGATGCCTAGAAACTATTGCTGATACGTTAACATATACTGGTACTTCTGTATGGTTTACCAGTTTCCCAATTCTTATCCATCCATCTTCGATTTTTCGAGCAAAGATCCCCCTGAGCGTCTCGGGATCTGCTTCATATACTTTTGCTCCTGGCTTCGGGGGATAATTGGGTGTTATGAGCTGTTTCCTTTCTATAAGAGGTTTTAGCCATCCTAACAATCTCGCATGACCAATCATATATTCATGTCTCTCTAGTCCCATCCTTGATGCTTTTTCTACATAATATGGTGTTATCGCAGAAACTTCAAGGGCCGGGTTTCCGATCATTGATTTCTCTACTATTCCAAGTACCATATTACCGTAGTCAGACTCGGGGTATTCTATTAATATATATTCTCCAACTCTTGGTGGACGAATAGCGGTAAAATATACCTTTGAATGTGTTGTTTCTCCAATTATATGTCCTAAAATTCGTCTATCCCGGTGCTCTAGATCCATTCTATGAGCACCTCTCTCCCAGTTTGTGTGGGAAGCAAACCGAGGCTTTGAGCTAAAATAATCATATCCTTGCGTGTAATCTTGGAAGACTTATCAGCTTGTATTAATGGATAAGGATATCCGTTTACCTCTAGCCCTTTCATGATATCCATTACTCTACGTATAATCCGATCTAGATCATTTTTTCCCACGGTGTTTCTAGATACAGGTAT
>JAMOPC010000333.1 GCA_027064845.1 Desulfurococcales archaeon
AGTATCTTAAACCTATTAGTAATAGGCCCTATAATAATGCATCGCGGCCCTGAAGGGGATGTTCATATAGATATTCCTCTAGTATATGATGGTGTAGCACTTGATAGAATACATTATGATCCGTTAACTAATACTTTCTCTCCTAAGGGTAGACCGGTTCACGCACGTATTGATAGAATTGATTTAGAATATGTCAAGGAGAATGCGAATAAAATGCTTCAAGAACTAAGAGTGATTGATGCAGTCGAGTATAGAGAACCTGAGAGATGCTGGGTTGTCCCATTGGCTTGGAAAACATATATCGTTGCACATGTGAAGGTCGATGTTGAGGGAGAAGAACTTGTCCCAGACTATGGATTAACAGCTGAACTCGGTGGTAGAATCGTTAAGTAAGTTTAAATCGATCACCTACTATGTACTTGACTACATATGGCGTGATAAACTATTATTAATACTAATCATATTATTCCTACTATTCCTTGTATTCATTCCTGGATTCGCCCAATCTTTCCCAACGTATATTGACTGGAATACCCTATGCCTAATAGTGTTTTATATAATATTATCTAGAGCATTCATTATAAGCGGTCTTATCGATAACTTAGCTCTGCGTATAGTAAGAATATCCAGTGATCTTTACAAGCTTTATTATCTAGTAGTCTTCACGACCATACTGGTATCTCTTCTTGCAACAAATGACGGCGCTGTTCTAATAATGACTCCTCTCATGATATCCGTTTCAAGGCTTTTGAGGAGAGACTATAAGAAACTCGTGGTACTGGTATTGTTATCAGCTAATACTGGTTCAATTCTCTTTCCTTTTAGTAATCCGCAGAACATTATTATTTGGCAACATTATGAATTGTCGATATTCTCTATAATCATGGTAACTGCTCCATTAATGGGTATTTTGTTGACTATATTATTATTTCAAGTGTTTCTATGGATACGTGGAGAAAGATGCCGTGAATGTAAACCCGTGGTACTTCCAAGAATTAAGATTAGATCCTTGCTTGCATATAGTTCAATCATATTACTCTTTACTGGTGTATTGCTTGGAGAATATAGGTATGGAGTTATTGCTTTACTCTTAGAGATAATAGTCTTGTTAATAATTGATCGAAGGGTTTTCAAAGGAGTAGACTATGGTTTAATCATTATATTTTTGCTTATTTTTCCTCTTTTCAAAGAGTTGTCAATAATGATATCAAGCTATTATAGAGTCTCACTATATGGGTTAACACTTTACTTATTATCTATTGGTTTATCACAGTTGATAAGCAATGTACCAGCAACTATTGCGTTGATAAGCTATACTAGTGATTGGAAAACATTACTTATAGGAGTCAATATTGCTGGATACCTGTCACCTATAGGTAGTCTTGCAAATATGATTGGGTTAAGAATCTCTGGTATGAGGTTTTTAGAATACTTCAAATACGCTATAATTTATAACCTAATTGTCCTATTTATTGGGATAATTATAGTCTTGTTCTTACAGTAGGTGATTGTGTCTTGATTCCCTATGAAGAAGAACTAATTGCTTGGTTGAATACTTTACCACTTATATACCGATTAATAATTATAGGTGCTATACCAGCCTTATTGACATCCATTGGTGCAGTACCGGTTATTCTTGGAAGTAAGATAACTGATAAAACTATTGATTTTGGACTCGGTTTCTCGGGTGGTATTATGCTTGTTGCGTCATTTACTAGTCTCTTATTACCAGCTATAGAATCTGGTTTCTTCATAATAGTTTATCTTGGATTTATTATTGGAGCATTAATGATTTTCATAATGGATAAAACTATTCCCCAC
>JAMOPC010000334.1 GCA_027064845.1 Desulfurococcales archaeon
TGTTATTACTCTTTGGTACTATTATGTTCTTTTCCACTCTCTTCTCCAGACTCCTTCTTTTCCTCGCTTTTCTCTTTCTTTTCTTCTTCCTTTACTTCTTTTTCAAGCTTTTTAAGCTCTTCTTCTAGCTCCTTCTCTATTTCCTCAATTGGTTTGGGTGGTGGTGTTGTTGCTAATGTGTAGCCGATCCAGCCTAATATACCGAAAACCCCGGCAACGGCTACGGTACCAGTAAGCTTCAATAGTAGTATGTCTAGACCATTCCATAACGGGAACCATACAAGCCATATATAAACTACGATAACTATTGCTGAAACTAGTATGAGAGCCAAACCAACCAACTGATCCCTACTCATACCGCTCACCAAATATGTTATTATTCAAGGCTAAAACAATTATAATACTACTTAAAACAATAAAAACCTTATCAATAACCATTCACCTTATCCATAGCTCCATATACTGAATCAAATTATACCTACAATGGATGAGCTCATCGCTATCCCCTAGGTAGGTTGCGGGAGCTTGTCCTTCCTCGCCCCTCTCGGGATTCACAATTAAGTGGTTGCACTAGATGCTTTTAAAAGCTTTAAATGTATCATTAAATTCGAAATAATTTATGTCTGTGAAGGCAAGTATTTGGACATGGTCCTACGAGTAAGACATGGTCAGGCACATAAACTTTGCTATGGCCGGGTCTGGTTTTGGGTTCATTTATTTCCTTGTAGTTTGCCATTTACAAGTATTAGGTCTTTGTCTGCGTTGTATTCGTAGTATAAATCGGTTGTTGTCAGTAGTATTCCTGTGTTTTTCTCCTTGATTGTTTCCTTGAATATTTTTAAAACTATTGCTGAGGTTTCTTCGTCTAGGTTTGATAGTGGTTCATCTCCAACTATTAATACTGGGTCTTTGATTAGTGCTCTTGCTATAGCTACTCTTTGTCGTTGACCTCCACTAAGCTCTGATGGATACTTGTATGCTTTGTCTCTAATTCCTAGTTTACTTAGTATTTTTAATGCTTTCTCCCTCCTAGTCTTCTTATCTACACCGAGCAATGCTAGTGGTAGTTCAACGTTGTCGAGTACTGTAAAAGTTGGTATTAGTCTATAGTATTGGTCTATATAACCTATATACTTGAGCCTGATCCATGACCAATAATTATCACTTTTATCAGTAATGTCTTCTCCCCGGAAGTATATCCTGCCATTATCTGGTCTTAATAATAAGCTAGCTATCTTGGCGAGTGTTGTTTTCCCAACACCGCTTCTACCACGAACAACTATGAAAGAACCAGGCTCAATAACTAAGTCTACGTTGTCTAATACTTTCTCATGGCCAAGCGTCTTGGATATTCTCTCTAGTTTAATTATAGGGGTCAAACCATGCTCACCTATTTGAAGAGGAATACGTATCCATTGTCAAATACTCTCTGCATATCCATGGACTTCTCTATAAATTCATTGATTCTATACACATTCAACCCTACCATATAGCCTTTCAAATAATTATCAATGTATAGTACGATCACTGATTTATTCCCTATATTATAGCCAGTATACATGGCTTTCAGAACACATGCTGTATCAATGCTTCTATCAATTGAAGCATAGTAGCTGAACTTGACATCACCACACAAAACCTCTTCCCCATCACTATATTCTAGAGCATAGCTGAAACCATGAACCTCGCCAACTCTATAACTCCAAGTAAAAACTAGGTCATCCACCCCTCCAATGATGTTTACGAGTACGATGCATGAGGACAAGACAGCAATAATAGATACAGCCACAGATGCTTTTCTCACCCATTTCTCCACACCA
>JAMOPC010000335.1 GCA_027064845.1 Desulfurococcales archaeon
TCTTGATAATCAATATTTAATATCCTCTAATTCTTCATAACATATAAGTAGTCTATGTTTTATCACGAGTTATTGGTGATAATGAATTGAGTAGTCTTCCTGGAACTGTGATTGGTGTTAAAGCTGTGGATGGTGTTGTGATAGCTGCTGAGAAGAGAATGACCTATAATGGATTTGTTTTGAGCAAGAATACTAGAAAAGTGTTCCCGATAACAGATCATATTGGTATTGGTTTTGCTGGGTTAGTTGGTGATATATTATTCATTGTTAGGGCTCTTAGGATGGAAGCTAAGAATTATGAGCTACAGAATAATAGGGAGATGAAGGTTAGGAGCTTAGCAAAGTATCTATCAATAGTCCTATACTCGTATAAAGCGTCCCCATTACTTACAGAGATCGTTGTTGGAGGAGTTGATAATAAGGGGCCGCAAATATATGTACTTGATCCTGTAGGGAGCTTGATCGAGGACAAATATGCTGCCCTCGGGTCAGGTGGTCCTGTAGCTATTGGTATTATTGAGAAAGAATATAGAGATGACATGAATATTGATGAAGTTGAGAAACTAGTCATAAATGCTATTCGTGGAGCTATTGAGAGAGACGCTGTGTCTGGTGACGGATTAGATATTCTTCGAATAACTAAAGATGGTTATGAGCTAAAAGAGCTTCTGCTTAAAAGAGAGGCTTTGGAGTGATTAGTACGAGTAAGATATTTTTTGATTACCGTAGAGCTATTAGGTTACAGAAAGTACTTGCTAGTAAAGCACTTAGAGAAACACGTAATGCTCCCAGAATCAGTGACGAAGACATAAAGTATGTGGTAGGGGTGGATGCTGCGTATAGTAAGGGCATGATGTATGGTGTTGCTGTTCTAATTGATTATCCTCAAGGTAACTTATTGAGATATAGTGTTGTTGAGAAAAAACCACCAATACCATATGTTCCCGGCTTACTCATGTTCAGGGAAGCCCCAGCTTATATCTCTGCGATAAAGAAACTTGGAGTAAAACCAGACATTATAGTTGTTGATGGGCATGGATTATCTCATCCAAGAGCTTTAGGAATAGCTACTCATATTGGACTAGTACTAGGTGTTCCAAGTATAGGTGTTGCTAAAAAGAAGCTTTTCGGAGAAATAGTGGTGGAGGATAATGAAGAATACCTTGTAGCACATGGTTTAAGAGTAGCTAGGATAATTACTCATAGGAACAATACTTTGTATATAAGTATAGGTTATAAGATCAGACTGGAAGACGCTTATAGGATCATTAAAAACTATTTGAGACCCCAATACAAATTACCGATCCCGACAGCGCTGGCTGACCAGTTATCTAAGAAAATAGCTCATAGCCGTAAAAAACACAGATTATAAACAAGAAACAAATAATTTGTAGCAAGCTATGTTTTAATAAGGATTAATAAATATTTGAAAACCAGAGAATCCGTGGGCCCGTAGCCTAGCCTGGATAGGGCGCCGGCCTGCGGAGAAACGACTTGATAAAACGCGGCAAGCCGGAGGCCCCGGGTTCAAATCCCGGCGGGCCCGCTTAGTAATATATAAAACGGGTTCAGTGCTCCGCCTTTTCTTCACCCATTCTGTCCCAAAAGTCTTCATCATCGTGGAAAACTATATGTTGAACTAACCATATATTGTTTAGTGATGATGACAACCTCCGACTCCGAAAGGATTGTTTATATGTGGTTGCCCTGCGATACTGAGGTTATTTCTTTCTGCACTCGCTGAGTATTTGTTTTAGTTTCAGTGTTTTCTGTGCTAGTTTAATTGGTATTCCTAGTGCGTCTGACAAGTCTTTTGCCG
>JAMOPC010000336.1 GCA_027064845.1 Desulfurococcales archaeon
TAAAATACTAGATGAAATAGGAATTCCTGATTATCCATGGGATAGAAGGAGCTATAAGATCAGTCCTGTTGAGAAAAGAGATAAAATATATAATGAATTCATTGAAGAACTAAAACATCTACTAGGAGAACCAATCAAAGTTATCACTATTGATGGTTATAGGTTCGAATATGATGACTATTCATGGATACTTGTTAGGAAAAGCGGTACTGAGCCAAAAATAAGACTGTACATGGAAGCACCAACTAATGAAAGATTGAGAGAAATGATTGAATTATCTGAGAAAAAACTAGTTGAAATAATTAAGAAAAATAATGCTATGATCATAGAGAAAACAATAGGTTAATTTACCTAATTAGACCCTTGTTTTTAAGTAGTCTCAAAACTCTCTGTTTATCCTTTAAGACGTTATGGTCTAATTCTTCTAAGAATCTACGAGCAGAATCACGAATCCCTGGATCTAGGTCCTTTAGTATGTTCTCTATAATTCTTCTCTTATCCAAGTGTTTATCTGGCTTATAAAGTGACAAATCAGCATCACCTAAGAATATATTTATTAATACACTCTATTCTAGGTATGCTTGCTCACCAATTCTAATAGTTTTAGTTCTTATCTTCAATAGTTTTTTATAATCAGTTATTCTTGTTGGATCAATGTCTGCAAGTATCATATCAGCATAGCATCCTGGTAATAAGCACCCGATTCTATCCTCATGTAGAGAGTATCCTGATCCTTTAGTATACGCGTCTAGAGCGGATAATAGATCAATTTTTTCTTCAGAAGTCAATACACCTGGTTCATAGCTCTTGTCAATACCTCTAGTGACTGCAGCGTAAAGTGTTTCCCAAGGATCGACTGGCTCAACTGGGCTATCTGTCGAAAAACCAATTATTGTCTTGCTATATAGGCTTCTGAACCTATAGATCCATTTTATTCTTTCATACCCGATCCTTTTAATGATCCATGTATCCGATAACAGGAATCTAGGTTGAACAACTATTATTGGTTTAATCTTATCAATAATTTCTAACTGATCGTCTCGAACTATCGATGCATGCTCTATCCGGTGTCTTAGATTACTTATATCTTTTCCTAGATTCATATATATCTCTAAGATCACATCTAATGCCCCGTCGCCTATAGCGTGGATAGCTACTTGTAAACCGTATTTGTTAGCTGTAGTTACTATTTCTCTAAGCTTATCAGGAGTAAATAGTAGGGTTCCCTGGGTTTCTTTGTCTTTATAGGGTTTGCTTAAGTATGCAGTATGAGTCCCTAGTGCTCCATCTAATAATATTTTTATACCGTTCACTTTGAGCATTGATTTCTTCCTATAAGTATCGAGTGCTTCTCTAATTATATATGAGTAATCTATATTATCCTCCACAAGGACATACGCATATATCCTGATCTTTAATAATTTTTCATTATTCATTTTCTTGAGTATTCTCAGCAGCTTTAAGCTACATCCCGCAAGTCCTACAGAAGTTATACCATGTTCTATTAAATGGTTTTGAGCCGCGTTTATCGCTTTTACATAGTCTTTGTAATCTAGATTTTCTATTAGGTACTTGTATATTATCCATATGTTATCTTCAAATACTTGTCCTTTATCAATAACTAGGAGTTCACGTTTTAATCCTGGTATTTCATGGAGTATTTTTCTTAATGCAACACTGTTTAATACAGCCATGTGCCCTGATCTGTGGATTATGAAAACTGGTTGTTCACTAGTTATTTTGTCTAAGTCTTCTCTTGTAATCTCTTTTTTATCTATGAATTTATTATGGTCGAATCCTCTAGCAATAATCCATTTC
>JAMOPC010000337.1 GCA_027064845.1 Desulfurococcales archaeon
TAAGAGCCCTAAACAGGGATATTGAACGACGATTAAAGTCTTTAGCGGAGTGCTTTGATCTCCGCGTAGAACTAAGACATGGTGATACACCATATAGGCGTAGGAAGAAAATAGAAGAAAATCCTCCTCATATCCTAGTAACTACCCCAGAAACCTTTAATTATATCCTTCTTAACAAAAAGCTGACAAGTTATTTAAAAAATACTAGATTTATCATTATTGATGAATTCAGAGAATTACTTGAAAGCAAACGTGGAATGCTGTTATTCACTAACCTGTACCTATTGGAGAAACTATTCGGTTATAAATTCATAAAAATAGCTTTAACAGCGACTCTCCGCAACGTTCTAGAGGCATCCATGATATTATCAGGTACTACGTCTTTGCATAAAGTTAAGGTAATCAAAGACGAATACTCTAGAAAAATGGAAATTAATGTTAAAACACCTAAATGTTCATCTTATACTTGTAAAAAGATCCTTGAAATAATCAATGATGTAGATCTTTCTGCGAGGCTAGAATATATTCTTCAATCATTGAAGAAACATGACGGCGTGATCATATTCGTGAATACAAGATCTATTGGTGAAAGACTTGGTTTTCTAATAGAAAAGATATCTGAACTCTTAGGTAGTGAGATTCCTGTAAGTGTTCATCATAGTAGTTTATCGAGACAACATAGATTAAGGGTTGAGAAACAGTTTAAGCAAGGGCAAATTAAAGGATTAATAGCTACTTCGAGCATGGAACTAGGTATAGATATTGGACATATTGACTATGTGATCCAATATATGTCTCCTAGACAAGTCTCTAGATTAATACAGAGAATTGGTCGTAGTGGCCATAAGTTATCAGGGGTTTCTCGAGGCACTGTTCTTGTCCAAAAGAATCTTTTCCAAGTAATAGAATCATTAGTACTAACACGTAGAGCGATGAATTACCAGTTAGAAAAAGAGAATATTCCATGCAAACCTCTTGATGTATTAGCCTATAGCATTGTATTATATGCTACGATAAAACCAGGCATAAATAAATATGAACTATACAGTTTATTGAGTAATTTTTATGTGTACTCAGAGCTAGAAATAGATGAGTATGAAGAACTTTTAGATTATTTAGTTTATGCAAGACTGATCAAGATAAGAGAAAATAGATTATATCCTACGAGAAGATCCAGGTTGTACCTATATAGGACCTCTATGATACCAGCAACTCGTGATGTAGATGTTATAAATGTTATGGATAATGCTAAAGTTGGTGTATTGAACGAAGAATATGTCTTACTAAATATTAGCGAAGATGACGTCATAGTGTTAGGGGGTAAGCCATGGAAAGTTATTAGTTATGATGATAGTGAAGGGAAACTATATGTTGAACTCTATGATAAGGAACAGGAGATCATTATACCACATTGGGAAGGAGAAAATATCCCAGTAGATTACTATGTAGCTAGAGAAGTGGGCAGTATAATAAGAAGAATAAAGAAAAATAATGAACTTAGAGAATATTCACCAATTCTTACCGAGGATGTTAAAGAAATAATTAGTAAGCTACACGAGGAACAAGCGTGCTCAGATAGTGAGGCATGTATATATGTGTTGCCACAACATGGTTCTATTATAGTTAATTTATATGTTGGGACAAAAGTTAACAAGTTATTGAGAGATTTGTTTAAATCAATTATTTTATGGAACTATCCATATGTTAAAGTAAAAGTTTATTCAAGTGCTTACTCTGTTCTTATCACTACACAATACAATAATATATTACTTGAAATAGCCGAGTTATTGAGGAATACATTACTTAATCTCGAAA
>JAMOPC010000338.1 GCA_027064845.1 Desulfurococcales archaeon
ATTTCCTAGCTTGGACGAGGTGACCAATATGTATAGATTAGTGTCCATAACATTAGTAACAATAATCATATTATCTTTAATTACACCTGGATATATTACAACATTCGCCAATAATGCTCCAAATTATATACTGATAAAAGATGCTCTGGGAAGAACAATCAATATTACAGAGAAACCGTTAAAAGTAGTATCACTGGCTCCTTCTATAACCGAAGAAATATTCTACTTGGGACTGCAAAAATATCTCGTAGGAGTTGATAACACATCTTACTCGGATCCTCATTTCGGAATAGCAGACTACCTCAAAGAAAATAAGATCACGCCAGTAGGTGGTTATTGGTGGAGCACTATAAGTGTTGAAAAAATATTATCGCTAAAACCCGATATTGTATTCGCTGATAAAGGAGCACATATAAAACTCCTAGATTTCTTTAAGAAATATAATATAACCGTAGTATACCTAAATGCTGGAGCATCTAAGTCGCTTCAAGACATATACGAGGATCTAAATACTCTAGCAACTATATATGGTAAAGAAGAACTAGTAGAGAATTTCATTAAAAAAGTTGAGAAAAACATAGCTACATATAGAATCAAATTTGACAAACTCAAATATAAGAAAATACTAGTGGTTGTTGGAATATATAACGGTATATGGGTTGCTGGTAAATCAACATATATCGACGATATACTTGGTAGACTAGGACTGGAAAATGTAGTTGACATTGTGGGATGGAAAAGCGTCAATATAGAGAAAATTATGGATTGGTCCCCGCAGGTGATCCTCATTACATCGATGGGAATAACAAAGGATATTGTTGAGAAATCAGGGCTGAACAGTACAGGTGCCAAGATAGTGTTTCTTGATCAAAACACTACAGACGCATTATGTAGACCAGGCCCTCTCATAATTTATCTTCCAAGTCTTCTTTACAAACACTTATCTAGTATAAGTATGGGAGAAGCACCTTCGGAAACAAATACATCAATTACTACAACTTCTACAAAACAAGAAAATATTGGAGGCATTACAAACAATATTGGATTAATCATATTAGTCGTAATAGTATTCTTTATTATAGGACTTATTATTGGATACTATATACCTAGGGCTAAAAAGGGCTAACGACATGATTAAAGATACTCATAAACTTATTATACTTTTTTTGTTTCTCGGAGTACTGTGTCTTATAGCATATATGTCACTATTCATCGGCTCCGCTATGCACATAAACCCTTTAGTAACAGAGTACAGGCAAACAAGGGTCATAGAGGTTATACTAGCTGGGCTAATCTTAGGAATATCTGGAGCATATTTACAATCAGCTCTTCGCAACCCACTCGTAGATCACTACATACTAGGAGTAGGTAGTGGTGCATTATTTAGTGTCTATTTATTCATACTGGTCTCAAGTATTTATTATACAATATTACCTTTTATAGCAATAGCGGGTGGATTAATTGCTTTATTCCTCACAATATCAATAGCCGAAGTCATAGGGGGTAGTGATATATCATATGTATTAGCAGGAATGGGGATTAATTCCCTATTTGCAGGACTTGCCCATCTTCTCTCCTATCTCATACTTGTCAAGAATCCGTATGCACTATACTTATTAGCTGGGGGTTTCACGCTTGCCTCACCAGAATATAAGATCCCATTAATTATTTCAACTATACTCATTTTATTAACTTATCCAGTTTTGGCCAAACCTTTAAACGCATTACTTCTCGGAGACGAGCTCGTTTATCAGATAGGATATAATCCTAAACATTACCGCTTACTCGCTATAATAACTGCAGGAATATTTTCCT
>JAMOPC010000339.1 GCA_027064845.1 Desulfurococcales archaeon
GTTCGAAGAGGTTATCTCAGATTTGCTCACTGTACGATTGCTCCCCTCATTGGGAAGAACTGTTACTTAATGCCTCATTTTGAAACAGGTTATCCTCACGCTGTTGTCTGTAGTATGGTGCATGAGAGAGGTATATTTGTTAGGCTTGATAAGAAGTTAGAGAGACTAGTAGTTATCAAGGCTAAGATTATTGAATCAGGTCATTTAGAACCTGGTTATTGTAGGACACAATTAATTGTAGATACAGGTCCGTATAGTGCTGAAGCATTTGTGGAAGAAGCTGTTGGTAATCACCATGTATTTATTCCATGGGTCAAGGGTTTTAATAAAATGTTGAAATATGTTGCTTGGTGGATGAATTGGCTGGTGGAAGAAAAGAACTAGTAAACATTAGTGAGGAAAGCCTGCTTGAAAATATTGTTAAGAAATTTATTTCCCCAATACTGCCTGGTGAATACTTAGAGTATCCTGATGACGTTAAAGACCTAATACTTGGTGGGCCAAAGATAATTGTGAATATTGATGGTACAAGTATTAATTCAGTAAAGCTTCCTTGGAGAAACTATAGTGATGTTGGATGGACTATAATAGTTGGTGCTATAAGTGATCATGTTGTTAAGGGAAGTTTTCCCAGAGACGTATTTGTGTCAATAGGTTTGAGTAAAAAAGACGCTCATGAAATACTTGAGGAATTATACCTAGGAATAAATGATGCTATTAAACATTATAACCTACGTCTTTTAGGTGGAGACCTTAATTCATCTAATGATCCATGGGTATCAGTAGCTGTTATTGGATACACTTCTGCGAAGAAACCGCCGAGGAGGGATACTGCTAAGCCTGGAGACAGGATAATTGTAACAAACATATATGGTGCTATGGGCTACGTGGTATATAATAAATTGATTCAAAATCCGCCAGAATGGGTTATTAAAGCAACTAGAAGACCACTCGTATATCTCGAAACTGCGGCTATCATAGCAAGTAATTATCGATCAATACATGCATCAATAGATGTTAGCGATGGACTAGGATATGCATTATACGAGATCTCTAAAAGATCAGGCTACGGCATAGAACTGTATGAAAAACCAATATACTACCAAGAACTCGAAGAACATTGCAGTTCTGATAGGTGTTTATGGGAATATATCTTGAACGGAGGAGAAGAATACGGAGCAGTAATTTGTGTAGACAAAGGACAAGCCGATGAAATAATTGATTTCTTTAAGAAATTCGATATTCCACATAAGGAAATAGGAGTAGTTCTAGATACTTATCCAAGAGTAACTATTAAGGATGTGGGTAAAATTAAACTTATGAGGTGGGATCAGTTCGGTGGCTGGATCGAGATTAAATAGCCCTAGTCATTTTTAGCAAATCATACCGATTTGTTTATACATTAAAATTGTAAAGTTTCTATTTTTCGTATAAGTCGTTAGATTAATTATTCGAATAATCGAACATGGTTAATTTTTTATATAGTTGTGCATTTACAGAATCATAGTATTCGCGTTTCTAATCTGGTGGGTGATACATATGGCCACGAATTGGTTCAAAGCATTAAGTATAGTATTACTGATATTGTTGTCTATACAGGTAGTAACTATAACTTATTCGACAGAACCTGATTATACAAGTATCTTAGAAAGCAAAGGTATTATAGTTCCCCGAGAAAAACTTGGTAGTGAAGTAAAAGTATTTCATGAAGAAATAAAGAAAATTACTCTTAAGGAGACTAGCGATGAGTACGTTCTTCCAGTAATTAATACTGAAACTAGCATTCAATATATTGATACACCAGGATACCCGATG
>JAMOPC010000340.1 GCA_027064845.1 Desulfurococcales archaeon
AAGACACCAAGAGGATAATATATTACTCATACAGTTAATAATTCATCGATTATATCTTATGGAAAAGAATTGTAAAGAAAGTTTAAGTGATTGAATAAATAAAGTAAAGCCTTTAGAATCCTTTTCCAAAACTCGTTATTTGTTTTAATGCTAACTGGACATATTCTCTCATTTTCTCGGGTAAGCCAATTAATGCTGATGACAAGAATCCTAATATGATCATTTTTGTAGCTTCTTCTTCTGATAATCCACGTGTTTGTAGATAGAAGATCTGGTCTCCGCTTATCTTACCGATGCTTGCTTCATGTGTTAGTCTTGTATTATTTGTCTTAGTTTCAAGAACGGGGGCTGTCTTGTATATCCCTTTTCCTAATACAAGTCCATTACATTCTATATGTCCCTTTGTTTCGTCTGCTTCAGCAATTATTTTAGCCATAACGTTCATGTATCCATTCTCTTCTACAACACCTCTACTTGTGATTACTGCTCTAGAACCATTTCCTCGGAGCTCTATTAATGTATTAGTGTTTAACCTAGAGTTTTTGTGCGCAACTGATGCTTCATGTACTTCTATAGTACTATTTTTCATTCCTATTAAGTGACTTGATAACCCGAGAGCTCTTATAGGCGAGATCTTGACATAGTAGTATTCGAACTTAGAATTCTCATCCATTAAGCCATAAGTCTTAGACCCTACATCGATATTCGGGGCCCAATTATGTATCATTAAGTTTTTTAACATTGAGTTCTTGCCAACATAGAGAAGGGTCATAGCCGAATGAGCTCCTTCCGATACAAGGCTGGCACATCCCTTAGCTATAAGTACATTACTATTATCACCGATGTCAATGATATTGATTATTCTCTGAGTTATGCCTCGTGTTCCTATTATGAAGCACCCATATATCGGGATCGGGACATTTGTTCTTGGCGGAACTCGTATATAGAATCCAGCAGTATTTTCATCTACTTGTAATGGTTTATCATAATGTATTCTCTCGAGAAAATTCTTTATTTCTTCTTTGTTTTCCTCGTATGCTTTTCTAATATCTTTGAAGACAACACCATATTTCCTTAAATACATTGCATAGTATCCAACAAATAATCTATCATCAAGTATTCCTGCAACAAGATTTTCTGATGCTGGTAAACCAGCTTTTTCAGCATACTGTGTTATTTCCGCTGTTTGTTTTGCAACCATATAATTCCCTCACATGTTTGTTTTGTCTATTCTTATTTTATTACGGTGTTATATACTATACTTCTTTCTACGCTCTTTTACGAGTCTAAGTGCTTCTCTAAAGAAAGAGTGATCAGGTGATCTAAGAATATAGTAAATAATAGATTCTGAAGGTAAGATTATAACTCCTTTCTTTTCAAGAGATCTTAAAGCCCATTCATGGTCATCCTTGATCTGCGAAGCTACAGCATCATAAGGAACAATTACATTATAATCTCTTTCTAAAGCATCAATAGCTGTCTGTAATACACATATATGTGTCTCAATTCCTGTTAAGATCAATGTTTTTCTTTTTGTGCTTTCAAGAACTTTGACAAAATCCTCATTACCAAAACAGCTAAACGTCTTTTTCTCAATTACAGGGTATTTATTGACAAATTCTTTGAATTTATCTACTATTTCCCCGAGTTTTACTTGTTTTGTCAATATAATTGGTGTACCAGTACTTTCGAGAGTTTTAGCGAGTGAATATATATTATGTATAAGCCTGTCATGGTCAGGTATTATTTTTAATAACTTGTCTTGTACATCGATTATAATCATTACTGTATCATCAAAGTTTATGAACACT
>JAMOPC010000341.1 GCA_027064845.1 Desulfurococcales archaeon
AGGTATAAGGCAGGGACATGATATATTAACAAAACTATTACTCGATATAATTCACCAATGTTATTCATAAAGAAATTGATCATATCAGTAAGGTATAGGCATACTCTCATCTCCCTGAATACCTATCCATAATACTGTAACCCATCCATGCTGGGGATCCCAAACTATCTCTATGCGGTATTTTAATACTATTTTTAATCCCGTATGTATCATTATGCCATTAAGGTTAACTCCTACTAATGTTGCCCATAGGAATTTTCCTTCGGGATGCTCCCACCTTCTATCATGATCTGGGTCTATTAATCCGTATAGAAAATCATTCCATGCAAAATCATATCCATCTGTTATATTGTGATAATACATTGCTTTTGACTCTCCTGCACCATAATAGAAAATTTTTATTGGGTGAAGGGTCGTGATATTACCATTTGCATAGTATTCGAAAGATTCTAGCCTATAGAATATGTTTGAAGTCATCCTAACATCTAATGCATCGATAGGGATCATGTAGTAGTACTTTATACCATTTTGTTCTATATAAGCATAGATATAAAATGGGAAATAGATAGAGTCTAACCCATACGGCATACCATATAGAAATTTTACAATAATACCAGCCTCTATTGATTTATTATACACTCTATAATCACCATTAGGAGATAAAATCCCAATAACCATGTTTATTCCTTCACGTGCCCATCCACATGAAAAATGTCCTTCCATATATAGTTTTATCTTATAGTAAGCCCTAAGATTCAATATTGACACTGCGTATCCGCCGGTCTCCTTTAATCTGATCCATTTATTAATTGTACTTCTTGTAGCATTTTCAAGTACTTGGCTCGCTTTCTGAGCTGCGATATCTAGTGCTGCAACAAAATTATTATAGCTCCCATAGAAATCGTAGTAATAATCCTGTACATAATCTTCGTATACTTCCTTGTACGTTGAGTAAAATGTTTTATTAAAAACTTGATCCGCTGCCCTACTAGCATTTTTCAATGCTATGAACATTAAGGTATCAAGTTCTTCATCTATTAATATCCATTCATTTAATGTATATCCATAGAGATTTGTATTAATCACCACTATTCTACTTGTAGAATAATATAGTGTTGATACCATTAATGCCCCAACAATTATTGCTGCAATAATTATTGGTAATTGTCCCTTCACCTGTAACCTACCTCGATATCATATATGTATTGAATACCGTCCCGCGTTAATTTTGAATACTTATAATGAAAAATGGTTAGTTTATCTCTAGGTATATCTACTGGTTCGATTACATAAGTAGAATTATAAACTACTGTATCGTTTAGAAACGAAATTGCCGTTATATTTACGTAGACATAGTCGGCTCCGCTTTCAGTAATCCGTAGGGCAAGATCTTCTGCGTTCCAACGAGTTTTCATCCTAATAAGCCGAATAATATTTATTCTACGGTATTCTATGAAACTCGTTGTTGTGTAAGGAAAAATATCTACATATAGATAAAGCATAATTAATACTACTAATATTGCTGCCAAATATGCTGATATAATAACTACTTGAGACTTCAAATAGATCTCCTCCAAACAATAATTTTTATCTCATAGTCTATCATACCTATTCTTACAACATACGATATTGAGCGAGTAGGCCAATTCTCCGGGATCCTGTCGCCGAAGCTGAATGAATCATAATAAGTTTGTGCAACATATATTCTATTGCTAGAATCCTTGAGTATTATAAAGACAGTATTATATATAGGAAAGGATATCCTTTTGACAACAACATAGGCTGGACTCAGAGTTCTTTCCCCCCAGC
>JAMOPC010000342.1 GCA_027064845.1 Desulfurococcales archaeon
TATCTACAGTATATTCTACTTTAGATGATGATAACTTAGTTACTAGGATTGAGAAGAATCTTTTGTTCTGACCTATCACGGTATATTCATAGTCTATTAGTTTGTTTTTGAACGTTGCTTTACTATACGATGCTTTTTCTAATACCCATCCTGTGCCTGGTATTTCTTCTCCAATCTTTACTTCTCCTGATACTGGTTTTGATGGTATGATGTACATATAGTATATTGATGGTATGAGGCCTATTACTAGTATTGCTAGTAATATATATTCTATTGGTATCTTTATCTTAGGTATCATAACTATGCACCAATCCTGTGATCTCTAAGCATAGAGCTGTATTAGAGGGGTTGGTGTTTTTGTTTCCTAGTATATTTTGGTATTACGTCTTGTTTTTATAAAAATCCCTTTCGCTAAAAGCATTTCATAGTACTTGTATGCCTTGTTTGCTCGATAATATTTCTTTGAATCTCTTCGAGTCTTGGTACATGTATATATTATTGTACATAATGTATGCTGTACGGTATTCTAGTGAGAGGAGTTTCTCAACTAGTTTTTCATGGTCTTCGTCTGTGTATTTGTACCTGTAATTGACTTCTCCCCGTCCTATTCCGTGTAGTCTGTAATAGATTATGTTATCAACAATGTTTAGTGGGTCTGCTCGATAAGGGTCTACTATGTGTAAGACATTGTTCTTAACAAGTATTTTCTCCAGTAAGTCCTTCCTCTTAGCCCACTCGCCTCGGGGTTCCCATCCGAGAACATATTTGTCTCCAGTAATGCTTCTAGCTTCTTCGAAGAACTTGTTTATCCATTCAAAAGAATCGTTGTTGCATGGTAGGGATGGTGGTGTTTGTAATATTATGATTTTTGAGTCAAGAATATTTGCTATCTCGATTGTTTTTCTCAATGCTTCTATGTTTTCCTTAGTAGGTTTAAGCCAACCATAATTCTCTGGGTCTCCAGGTGGTTTTGTTTTGAGTTTTTTCCATGTGGGGCTCTTGTGTGGATGTGTTATTACTTGCCAAGCCTTTAATGTGAATTCAAAACTCTCTGGTGCTTCGCTCCTTATCTTCTCAGCCCATTCCTTGTTTGGGAGGTTGTAGAAAGTGTTTTGGAGCTCTACAACGCTGTATTCTTTGAAGTACTTCTTTCTAGAAACTGGGAATCCGCAGCAACCTATTTTCACTATCTTCAATGATTCCAGCCTCAAGGGCTAGCCTATGATCTCTGTTGCTTTAACTTCTTTGACAGGTTCTAGTTTGCTTAGTAATTCTTCGAGTTCTCTTGGCTGAGTGATCAGGGATCTGCTCAAGTCTACTACCATGTAGCATTCTCCTAGTTCTCCTCGTCTAATGACTATGCATCGAGTAGCTATGATATCTACTCCTTTATCTGCTAATACCCTAGTGATCTCTGCTAATACGCCTGGTCGGTCCTCTACTCTCAGGTTTAGTTCTATGAGCTTGGCTCTCTCAGGTATTGGTGATACTATGATTTCTTTTTTCTCACGATCAGCTATTAGTAGAACAGTCATTCCTTCGTGTATATCTAGTGCTTCTCTAATTGTTAGTGGTATAGTTATTCTTCCTTTAGAATCTACTTTTACTATTTCTTTTATCTTCATAAGGTATGCACCAAGCAGTGGTTCCTTGTTCTAGGGATAAATAATACTATTTACGATATATACTTCAACGAATATATAAAGATATGATACCCACTAATATCCCAGATTGTTAGGGAGAAGTGTTAAAAACGCTACATTGGATATGGGATCCTTGTAAGGGTTTTTATATCGTATTCTTC
>JAMOPC010000343.1 GCA_027064845.1 Desulfurococcales archaeon
TGTAAAGTTCGTTATGTAGATATGGCCGCCGGATAGGTCGAGATCGCCGAATTCGAGAATCCATGGATTATCCTTCGATCCATCTCCGCCCTTATAGTACGGTGAAGAAGTTACATTGTCCTCAGTAATTATTATCTCTAGTGGATTAGTATTGTTTGAATATGCTATGTTTATATTGATCAATGGGATAATTGATAATATGATTATAAATATCACTATAGCTGATAAGAGCCTATTCATTATTACGATCACCTAGAAGTTTTCTTATACCTAATAAGAGGTGGTTATAGGAAGGTATATATAAGGCTTACAAACTGCTACAAAATATCTTTTTATGAAAATATTAGAGTAGGTATAGAATACTATTTGTGTCTCCTATACAATGTTAATGACACTATAATAGCGAGTATAATAGCTATACATATCGGTATGAGTAATTGATACATATCACCTCCTCCACTAGTTTCAGTAGATTCTGTGGTTGATGTTCTATTGCTCTGTACACCAGAAGTGGCGTATGTTGTCGTAGTGGTTGTAGATTCTATCGTAGTTGTTGTAGATGATGTAGTGGTTGTTGTTTGATGCATCGGTAGTACATGTACTATTAGACTTGTAGAATTTATGTTTCCAGCTTTATCATATGCTATTATAGTAATGTTATATGTTCCTTGGAGGACTATGTCAAGCATTGCAAGTGGTATTTCAACGTATTTATCTTTGAACAAATACTTGAACGTGCCATTTACATATATTTCTCCGCGATCGAAGGAAGCGTCATCTATTGTAATAGTTAGGTAATCGTTTCCTCCTTCAACAACCTTGCCGGGTAGGTTAACGAATATTTTCGGAGCTTCGAAGTCAACTATGAATTTCCTAGTCACACTGCTTTCATGGTTAAATTTATCCACTGCTTCCACTTTTAACATATGATAACCCTCTCCCAGCTCATGTGGATCAATAGTTACAGGTATGATTACCGATTCATTATTCTCAATAAACTTATCAATAACGATCTTATCGTCGAGATAAACCGTGATCCTTGATAGAGTCAAATCACTAACTTTTATCTCGAATGTTATAGTCTTGCTTATAGAAGCCGGTAGTTTTAAAATTTCTATAGCTGGCGGATAATTGTCTAGTTTCAATGATAAGTGTTTTACCCATACAGTATCAAGATAAATCATGTAGATTGTTATATTATAAATTCCATCAGATGGAATATAGGTTAATCCATAATATGTATGTTCTCTTACTAATTTTAAAGCTGATGAATAAGTATATTCACCATTACTCAATACATATGAAATAGTTGGATACGAGTTTATATTAAGATATAATTTTAGCATATCATCGGCTATTTCATATGTTATATTAAAGGGAGATACCGGAGATTTAGGTATGGTTATGGCTATATAGTTTTTTGTATTAGCAGGGGTCATTACTTCGCCGTTGAAATAGACAAACCATTGATTTATGCCTTTGCCTGTTTCAACAATGATTTTTCCATCTTGTTTTTCAAAGATGATCTCATGTTCTCCGGGGGGTACTAATAAGTATACATATACTGTTATTCCGTTAAAAGATACAGATATTCTTTTTGGAATAATTGTTGGTTCATTATTGATGTTTTGCTTAGTATTTATAATCTTAACTATGATCTTATTGTTTCCAATGTTCTCATAATATTCTTTTACTTCACCCGTTAATGTCTTGATAGGCCATAGTTTATATGTGCCATTTGGCATTAATATGAGGATTGCATAGTGATATTCTGGTATTCCTCCACTGCTTGAGAGGG
>JAMOPC010000344.1 GCA_027064845.1 Desulfurococcales archaeon
ACCTCATAAACAGCACTTTCCAATAATTGATGCGATAATATGAATGATGTTGAATCATCAAACAAGACACTATTGTATTTTAAAAACACAAAACCATTCTCAGCAGTACTATAGTTTATACTGAAAAGTCTGTCCTTAAGCATAGCATTACTTTTTAGAGACTTAACAACTTCCTCAACACACTTCTCATCACAATTCTCTAGAAGAAGCAGTATAAAGCCACGATCCCCTCGAGGAATGTCTAGTACATTTACTTTTAATATATTTATACCCTTCTCTGAAATTATCCTCGTTATCTCAGCTAATACACCAGGTTTATTAGCTGCATTTACTACTATAGCACTAAGAGGTTTATCCTCATTATAAAACATTGTATCAACATGTATATCGGGAAGATCCTTCCTTTGCTCCCTAAAGTCTCGGCGTAATTTACTAATGAAAATTCTAAACATAACTATTAACACCTAAGCAAACTATAAAATTGGTTTTATTCAGCAAATTTAAATATATTAAATGAGGAATAAAAGAATTCATGGTTAAACACTCGTTTCTTCTTAAGAAAAAATTTATAATTGCAAATACTCGACCAGATAAACCTACTTAGTCGGTTCAACTATAATCCTATAGGGAAGATTTAGATCAAGCATAGACATGATTACTCCAACATTACTATTCAATACTTCTTTAAGCTTCTTATGATCACATTTACTGAATAAACTCTTCTTCTTAACAATCACTCTCACAGTAATAACGCCTTTACTGATCGTGACTTTCGTATCAACGGGTTTACAACCATAGAGCGGTGCCAGCTCATTAACCTCTTCTTTAACTTGATCAATAAATTCCTTCAATTTTCTTGCAAACTCGAGAATTATCGGTTTTTCTTCCCTCTTCTCAATAGTTCTAATAACAGTAGCTTTTTTCTCTATAGCAGCTTTTCTCTCAGCAACCCCGGTCTTCTCTACACCCTGCCTATAGATTTTCCTAGGAGTCTCCATTGTTTTATCTATTTCTTCACTAATGGGTTGTATCTCAAAGATTTTGAAAGTAAGAGGTTTTTCTTTAGAAATCATCAATAGTGTTGCTAAAGGTTTTAATCCAACAATCCTCTCTCCTTTCTCAGGATCACTCATCACTGAAGACACTATTTTTCCATTATCAACATATATGACGAATCTCTTATGATCAATTTCTGTTGTAAAAAGCACTTCTTTATCCCTAGCATACTCATGAATTTTTAAGAGATCATTAAACTGCATATTCATTATTTTTAAGAACCTGCTTCTCATCAATAATTGGGCTTCATAAGTAATATCATTTAGAATATTCATTCTCTTAGTATCAATCGGCATTGAAGCTAGTAATTCATATATTTCTTTTTCCTCAGCAGTCAATGCTGTATTACTCCTATACTTAAGTTTTATCGATAAATAAATATGTTACAACTATGTATTAGATTTATGTTTCAAAATTAGCAATTACCTATATATTTAGTTTGCCTAAATTGAAATATATTGGTTAAACTTTTAAAACTGTCGTAGCAATACTCTTTATTTCATTGTATAAGTTCTTTACATCTTTTCTAAACAAATCCATGAGCTCTACACGTACAAATACAATAAAAACTACTTTTTCTCCATAATCGCTTTTCTGAAGAATAGACCTTATTATATTATAAACCAGCTCTGATCCAAGAATGTTAGTTAATTCTACTAAATCATCTATAAAAACCAATGTTTTCTTCTCGGCTCTAACTAAGTAATTTATACTTGTAAAGATTTGTGACTT
>JAMOPC010000345.1 GCA_027064845.1 Desulfurococcales archaeon
TCATTAATAAACTCCAGTATTATATTGATCTTTTCATATCTTGTAAATGCTCTTACCTTCTCTGTCAAGAACTACACTGATCTTAGTGTAGATGGGTACTATGAACTATTTAGGTTAGTAATTAAAATAATCGTCTTAAGAATATATACTACGCTTTAGCATAGATTCTAGAAGCTATTTCCTCTACCAGTCTCTCGATCCGCTTTAGTGCTAGCTCTACATGTTTTTCTGTGCACCAACCTTCATAAAAGCATACATGCATACTCTGTCCAGCATTCCATGCATCACTAATCCACTCTCCTAGCTCACTGATTAGTTTATCAACATATTTCCATAGCTCGCCATGGCTAGCTAATCTCTTGTTTTCCCTCCAGTATGCATAAGCCTTAACAGCTAATGCTACTGCTCCCCAGAGTTTCTCAGCAGCTTGTCTAATATCTTTTTTCCTTAATTCGTTATAAGCCTCCTCTAGAAGCTCCTTAGCGGTCTCAATATACTCCCTAGCCCTATTTTTAGGGTCAAGACTCTGCGTTATGAGTTCAACAAGATACTCGTCACTAGACATTCCAAGTCTTTTGGCTTCTTCATAAATACGGCGGGCCACACGTTTTGGTAAACTAATTTGAAAGCCAGCCAATATAATCCCCCATACTAATAATATAAAATTCCTTATAGATAAAGCATCTTTACTATCTCCTCGGACAAAAATATTTAACGACCTTAATTTTTCATCCAATAAAGAAGAAAACGTCTAAATTTAAACTAATAATCAACAACTATGTCTTCTCTTAAACAATTAATAATCGTGATTGATACTTTTATTTTGTGTTTGCTTTGTATTAATTTATAACATAATTCGAAATTAATGTTGAAATAGAAAACTATACTTATTTAAAGTAGTCAAAAATACTTTTCCCTCTACTTGTCTTCTTCGTTCTAAATACTGGTTTGAAGCTTTCACTTCTATTTTCTATGCGTTCTTCTTTCTTTTTTGTGATTAGATGAGTTGTTTTCTTATACAATAGATTTTCAACGAATTCTCTATATTCATCCGATATGGTGCATTCTTCGTAGGTTATCTTTGTCTCGTTGAGTCCGGGGTCTATGGATAGTCTTATTTTACAGTCTCCAATTGATAGTAGTGTTCTATCATGTGTTACCACGATGATCTGTCTCTGACCACCACTACTGATCTCCATTAATAGTTCTCGGAGCTTCTCGACTCTCTCTGGGCTGAAGCCATAGGTTGGTTCATCAAGTATTAGTGTGCTTTTCCTCAATTGGGGGGTCATGCCTCTAGCTACAGCGTTTAATGCTAGTCTATATGCTAGACTCACACTCGTTAATTGTCCTCCACTAGGTTGTGTTATTTCTCCAGCCCCTCTATCCGTCCTAACTCTTATCACTGGTTTAAACTCTGGGTCGAGGTCAACGGATATTATTTCATGCCCCTCCATTAGCCGTAGGAAATACTCTATGAATAAGGCTCTAAACTTACCATACGCTATGCTCCTAACTCTGTCCTCAACAAGACTGATTAACTGGTATAATGGTCCTCTACCACCATAACCATAGAGAAACTTAGCCATACTTTCAAGGATATTTATTCTCTTCCTAACATCTACTAGCTTCTTACTAACAACTTCATACTCCTTTACCCTCTTCTCGATCTCCTCGATCCTAGCATTATTAGATGCAATTTGCTTCTCAATCCTACCAATATCTTCTCTGAGCCTCTCCATTTCTTCATCCATCATTGCTTTCTTATTCCTAAGCTTCACCAG
>JAMOPC010000346.1 GCA_027064845.1 Desulfurococcales archaeon
TATTGAAAGCGCATAACTAACGTTTTTAGTGACTTTAACTGTTCCTGACATAATATATTTAAGCTCCTTGTCATAGACGGTATAATAAATCCATGAAATATTTTTATCTAGTCCTAATTTAGAGACTAAATCCTTAAATTCATTGATTAATAAAGCCTTAGATGGAACGACGTATGCATTTATAATTATGTCATGTTTCTTAATGAAGTCCTTGTGTTTAATCCATAGATTGTTTATATATTCTTTAAATTCTTTTACTCTTTCAATGTGCTCTGGTTTCGATCTATCTTTACTTGTGAGTCCTATATTTGGATAACAATATCTGCAATAATCTTCTACTTTAATTAATGCGATTTTATTTGTTCCATTAAAGACCTTATAGAGTCTCATTGTTATATATCTATTCTTTAAAATAGTTTCAGTTATTTCTACATTGTTTTCTTGTTTTTTATTGACATAGATTGTATTCCATTCATCGGTATATCTCAGATTATTATTGAATGATAATGCAATGATGACAGTTAGAGATAAGGATATAATTATCCCTAATATCACACACATAACTAACTTGTTTTTAGAATCGATGATCATGGGCTCATAGCCTCTTTTCATGGAATATATGAATTTACACAAGTTAATAAACACCAATCAATATCCGAACCACTAGAATCCTCAAGTTCAGGTTCGAATCTCATGCCAAAACTCGTTGAATGAATTTTAACTTCAAATGAACTATATAGATAATACCAAGTACTTGCTGAAATATTGGCAGGCGTTTTTGTGCCTATTTCTACTTCTTCGTTACAGAGTCTTGGTATTAGAATACACTTGATGTTATTTGGATCCCATTCCTCGACATCTATTTTTATCGGGGGAGGAAGATCCGTATTCCCGCTAATGAAGTCATATACATCTTTATCGGTTCCCTCGTCACAGCTTTCCGTTCTGTAAAAGTCTACCACGAACCAATGTTCATTATCAAATTCACTGGGTTTATGGGTCCATTCAACATTTAAGTACCAGCAATCAGTTGTTGTTACTTCTCTACATCTATAATACTAATAATTATCAGGTTTAAAATCTTCTACATCGCATGCTCCTGTGCATCTTGCCACTTTTATGTTAACGAAAGGAGCAAGCGCCAAGAACGATATAGCTATGATTAATAATATTAACCTTATAGTGTCGGACATCGGCTTCCCTTCATATACTTTGCATTTTGTTATATATATCTTTCTTATGAAATTAGGTGAATGAAAATTTCTGCTGTTGGGCTTCTTCTGTAGAGGAAGCGACTATCTAAGCTGTTTTGAGAATCAGCATAAGTAAAAATCCATAATATAGTTTATAGCTATTGGAACTAATTGTTCTGAATAGATATCTAAGGATTCATATGATTCATATATTCATCTGAGGGATTAAGTATCAGATTATTGTAAATAAACTTTTGGTATGCGTTTTAATTATTAATTATTGAGTTAATTACTACTTAATATGATGATTATTCTAATGGTGTTACTAATTTGAGGGATGGGTATTGATTATTCGACCAGAGGATCTGATACAGATATTGAAACTTAGCGAGGAACAAATAGATTGTGCTGGTGTTAAGTTAACTCTGCACAGTATATATATGCTTGAAGAACTGGGTGAGCTTAGTATTGATGCTAGGAAAATTCCTAGGTATCGTGAGCTCGTATGTACAACTAAGTGCATGGTTCCGACGGGAGTGTATATTGTAAGATACAATGAGTACATCAAGATTCCGAACGGGTATGTAGGG
>JAMOPC010000347.1 GCA_027064845.1 Desulfurococcales archaeon
AAAATAATGAATAAACTATCCACAACCGCGCTTAAACTTGTATCAAAGGAACTCAAAATACCCATTAATGAACTTGAATCAATCCTAGGAGAACCAGAAGAAAAACTATCAACCCTACCATAGTTATCAGTACTACCTATCTAATCAATATAATATTCTTCTACAACATAATTACTATGTTACACATAATTTTTACTAGGTGAACTATTTTGGAAATCTATGTTGGAACATCTGGATGGATGTATGACTGGAACGAAGGAGCAAGTTTCGACTGGTATATTAAATATAGTGGATTAAACGCTATAGAATTGAATGCGAGCTTCTACAGGTTTCCTTTCAGGAACCAAGTATTAGGGTGGAGTAGGAAAACAAAAATAAAGAATATTAGGTGGAGCATCAAGGTTCATCGTAGTATCACTCATTTCAGAAAACTCTCTGATAAGAGCATTGATATATGGAATAAGTTTAAAAATCTCTTTGAACCACTAGACCAATTTATTGATTTCTACTTATTCCAAATGCCACCATCCTTTAGTAAAACAGATGAAAATATTAAGCGCGTAGAATACTTTTATGAAAAAACTGGTCTTGGAGAACGATTTGCTATCGAGTTTCGACACAAATCTTGGTTTAACGAATCAACTATCAAGTGGGCTGAAAAACTTGGATTCACTATTGTATCAATTGATGCACCTATAGCTACATGGATTGTTAAAAGTAATCGTAATGTGTATTTGAGACTACATGGTAAAGAATACTGGTATGCACATGACTATTCAGAGGAAGAACTAAAAGAATTAGCTGAAGAATCAATACGTCTTAAACCTGACAAGATCTATGTATTTTTCAATAATAATCATTGGATGCTAGAAAATGCAAGGAAAATGTATAATATACTCTTACAATACGCTAAGAAAATCGAGAAGTAAATAACTAAATAACCAATTCAGGAAGAACCCGAAAATGAAAAAGTCGAAAGACCGTATACCAAGCATTAAGGAGATATACGAAAATATTTTTGTTAGGCCAAGTAATATTGCAAAGAATCTAAGCGAGAAATATGGTTATTTGCCCTATATGATCGAGCGATATATTAGAATGCTTGGTTTTAATGAAGCAAAGGAATTATTAGAATCCTTCGAGAAACCCCTAAAACCTGTTATTCGAACAAATACGATGCTCATAACGCCAGAAGAACTCGTGACTAGACTTAATGACTTAGGTTTTAAACTAGAAAAAATCCCTTGGGCACCAGTAGCTTTCAGAGTAGTTAAAACACCGAAATCTCCTACAATAGGTTCGACACATGAGTATTTGAAAGGTTATTATTATGTCCATAGAGACGCAGCTAGTCTTGTACCAGTAATACTATTAATGCATAATTATGAAGGAGAAGTTATAGATACCTGTGCTGCACCAGGAGGAAAAACCACTTATATAGCACAAATGCTAGGAAACAAACACTATGTCATAGCTAATGACCTCGTATTGTATAGATTGAAGGCACTTATAAGCCACTTAATGAGAATGAAGATCAAGAATGTGAAAGTACTGTGGAGTGATGCTAGAAAACTCCCTATCTTATTGGAGAAAAAGTACCCAAGAGTGCTTGTTGATGTACCCTGTAGTGGAGAAGGCACAATTATGCTCGACCCAGGGCGTAAAACAAGAACTACTCTCAAAGACTTGGCTAAAATTGTTAGGAGAGAAATCGAAATATTATATCATACTATCGATTTACTCGAACCGGGTGGTATACTAGCATATGTTACCTGTAGTATT
>JAMOPC010000348.1 GCA_027064845.1 Desulfurococcales archaeon
AGCTAGAAACATATGATGATACAATACCGATTACTCCCAAGAGCGCCCATGTATGAGACGCTTTTATAGTGAATTGTTGATACGTAGTATCTTTATCGAGTGTAGTATAGCCAGTATATCTGTCTATTTTGAAGAGTTGAGGAGCTGTTACGTTCCCCTTTTCCTCACCTATGAATAGGTTTCCTCTATGAATACTATATGTAAGCACAGAATCATTGACATCAGGTATTCTTGTATAGTTCTCGATGAGTATTCTTGCTAAGTCTCCATATGTATTTATGTTTGCATCACTTATGCTTATCCCTAACCCTGCTAGTATCCTGTTTGGGACTTTGTGTTTCTTATCGTTTCCCACAAACCCTATTCTTGCATTAATTATTTTCTCATATTGTTTTTCATCGTTTTTTATTAGTTCGAAGAGTCTTCTGAAGGCGTCATGCGGAAGTTCTATATGGTCTATGCTTGTTTTTGCTCTATCTCTATTATAGTATATTAGTGCTAGTATTCCCTCGTATATGATCTGTGTGAGAAAAGTATTGTCTGGCTTAACTAGGAGTTTGAGCATGGGCATATTTACGGGTACACCCCGATAATTCTTTCTTCGCCGTGGGAAAACTTTATTGAGTAAATAGCCATTGGTTTGGTGACGCTGATTTTCACGCTTGGTTCTTCGGATAAACTCATTTTTACGGGAACCATGTATGTTCTCAGCCTTATTCCCTCTAGGTAATAGTCTAGAATGCTTTTACTAGGATCAAGTCTGTAGGGATCAATATATACTTCGTAAACCCATTTCCGCCCCAGCTCCTCTAGAATATTTATTCCTTCACCCAAGGGTAGGGAGTAGTTGGTAATAGTTATTCCTTCCTCTATGCTGATATTATTTGATTCTTCCACGTCAATAACTGATACTAGGCTCTCCTTAGACCCTATTCTGTGGATCTCCCAAAGGATATGGTTTGATAAGGATAGTTTTTTGCCGCCATAGATTATCTCCTTGTCCCTGAACACTATTAATACGTCGAGTTTTGGTGGTTCGTAATCGAGTGATGATAGGATTGTTTTTCCTCTTGCCGGTGCGTCGAAGGATCCTTCGATGGCTTTCATTGATTTTGCAGATGGATATGTTTCCTTTCTCTTCCTTACTGCTAGGATTCTGTTGAGGTCCATGTATTTTAGTGGTATTGCGTTTACTGGTTTGATCCCTATTGCTAGTAGGTTTGATGAGAGTTTTGATAGGAGTAGTCTTGTGTTTTCCGGGTTTTCTCCTAACCGGTATTCTTTTGCGAGGGGTTCTGCTATTGCTCCGAGGATTGTGGTTGGTGGTGGGTAGTAGTATGAGGGATTGGTTTTGGATAATCCTATTATTCTTGATTGGTGCCCCCATGTGAACTCTATTCTTATCTTGTATGCATACATTCTCTGTGCCCTTGTTTACTGTCTTATTCTTTTCTCAGCGTCTTCTATTGCTTCGTAGAGTGTTTCCTCGAAGGATTTCTCTCCGTCTCTCTTATAGATGTATAGCTTGGTGTTCTTATTGATCTTCTCCAGCTTCTTCTCGGCGTTCTCAATGTATTTCTTCGTGAAGGGGCTTGGAACAACCCATGGTTTATCGCTCACAGCTGCTACGAATGATTCCCACTCTATCACTGGTAGGAATCTCGTCTTCTTTGCTCCAAACATCATCTCTGTTATGAATTCTGCAAAGGCTTCAAGTGCTAGGATCTTGCGTTCCTTGATCTCTTCTTCTCCAATGAGTGGTTTGCCAGCCGTCTCAAT
>JAMOPC010000349.1 GCA_027064845.1 Desulfurococcales archaeon
TAATATCCATGACAGCAATTGGGTACTCAACTGACAGAGTTGTTCTTACAAGAAATGCTAAGCCAGGGGACAAAATACTTGCTATAGGCAGAGTAGGTGGTGAAGGAGTAGGTGTTATAGCGTGGGACTTTGAGGAAAAACTATTATCGCTTGGAATAAGTAAAGACATGATCACCAAAGCTAAGAAATATGCTTACGAGATAAGCGTTGTAGATACCGCATTATCTATAAAGTACTATACAAATAGCATGCATGATCCAACAGAAGGAGGACTATTACAGGGTCTAAGAGAAATAGCCTTAGCTAGTAAGACCCTAATCATAGTATATAGAGACAATATACGAGTAGATTATATTGTAGAAGAAATAACTAAAAAACTCGGTTTAGACCCATTGAGAATACTAAGTAGTGGATTACTCATCGCAACAGTTCCCGAAAAATATCTAGATGAAGCAACACAAGTCCTTGAAGATAACGGATATGAGTACTCCATTATAGGAGAAGTAAAACAAGCTGATCCTAATGGTAGAGTTATTGTTAAATCAAATACAGAAGCATACGAGGTCAAAGAAGACATTATAGACGAGATCTATAAGTTGTGGAAATGAAATATTGTGGCATTAATTTATTTAACTCTCTATCACTCATAATAGTGTGTTGATAATTTAGTAAAAAGAAGCGAATCTAGGAGGGGAATTATTTATGGATACAGCTGTATTGACTGAGGCAAGAAATGTTGTAAAATCCTCTATGCAGAGAATTGATAATAGAGTATTATCTAGATCTGCAGAGCTTAAAGCTAAGATCGTGAGCATAGCTAGTAGAATATATGATCTCTTAAACTATGTAGACTTAATTCTAGGTGGTGTAGAAGAAAGAATTAGTAAAGAAGAGAAAGAGAAAGAAACATATGCATTCGGACCATACTTTTACCTAGCTCTATACAAGGACTCCTTTGTCCTTGTAAGAAGTAAACCCTATACCATTACAATATCCTATAAGAAAGGAGATGGTAAAATATATATTAGGACGAGGAACTTCAAAGCAGTAATATCACCAACTATTCTTGAACTAACTAAATATAATATGAAGATAAGCGTTGATGTTGGAAGCGTCGAAGATATTGTGTCTAAAATAGCCGAACTTAGATACTTGCTGAGAACCTTTGGTAGAATAATAGAATTTCAACTATTACCATTAGCTGAGAAAAGACTGGGAATAACACTCTAAAAAACATGTTTAATTCCATATGGATATTTTATTGTTTAAAAACTCTTATGTTTAAATAAATTATATTGTTTTATGGAGAAGCCTCTCCAGCTTTTTCTGCTTCTTCCTCAGCGAGCAGCTTTGGTAGTTCTGCATAATGTTCTTTCATCTTCTGCTCTGCCATTATCTTTGCTTCTTCGAATATCTTTCTTGCTTCTGCATCTAGTCCTACATCTAGTTCCGTCGAGATATCGGCTATTCCTGCAGACATTGATGCTTCTAGTTCTCTTATAGCGTACTGCAGATCGATCCATATATCGGGAGCATATTGTTTAACGATGCCAATAGCTTCTCTCATAACACCTATTATTGGCTGGATCTCGCGCATTGCTCCTCCATAAATTAGGAACGTTTCTAATTTTAGTGCTGCATGTTCGAGAGCGTACTGAACAGTTAATAACTGTTTAGCTACTTTTCTGATCTCTGATACTTCTTTTGCATACATCTTTGCCTTTCTCTCATCCCTCTTGATCAGTGCTTCAACTACTCTCTGGAAAAGCTCTCTATCTC
>JAMOPC010000350.1 GCA_027064845.1 Desulfurococcales archaeon
AATACGCAATAGTAAGAATACCTGAACTAGATATGGATATTAGAGGTGTAGCAGTAACAAAAGACTTGCCGAGAAAAGTAGCAATAGTCGTAAGACCAGAGATCTTTAGATTAGCTGAACAACAGCCTAAGCCTAAAGAAAACGTATTGAAAGGAGTAATTGACCTAGTAATGTTTCTTGGAGACAGAATAGAGATAAGACTAAGTGTATCAAAAGCAAACTTAATAGTATATCTACCAAACACACTCTATCCAACACCCGGTCAAGAACTAAGAATTATTGCACCAAAAGATAACGTCATAGTACTCCCAGCTAAATGGGAGTAAGGAAAATGAATAATTCTTTTAACTATTCCATAGTATTATCCAGCATTAAAGAGATTTCCAAACAATTAATGGGAAATAGCTTCGATCACGGATTTCCCCATATTATTAGAGTCTATAAATGGGCTTACAGAATAGTCGAGAATGAGAAACTTAGAAACTATATTAACACATTTATTCTTGACGCCAGTATTTATCTCCACGATATAGGAAGACTAGTTGGAGAGCCTCATGCTTATTACTCTGCAGTAATAGCCAGAGGTCTTTTGAAAGAACATAACGTACCTGATGATATGATAGAAAAAATATGTAATGCAATACTAACACATAGCTACAGCTATATGAAGAAACATAATATTAAACCGGAATCAATAGAAGCACAAATCCTAAGTGATGCTGATAAACTTGATGCTTTAGGAATAGTTGGTTTTATAAGAGTATTTAACTACTCTGTTACACATAATAGATCATACAAGGATACAATCAAGCATTTCTACGACAAGATCTTTAAACTGAAGAACTACATGTATTTTCCTTATAGTAGAAAAGTTGCTGAAGAACTCACGGAGAAAACACGTAAAATTCTGGAAGACCTAGCAAATGAGCTAGGGCCAGAATTTTATATCAATTACTGAAGTTCCTGTTTTATTTACGAGGACTTTTCTCTTCATGCGTAGAACACATATATTAGATTCTACATACTTTATGTGAATATAGGAGAGCATATGAGGTAATATTATAATGTACTATCTGGGTATAGAGGAATCCCTTCCCGCAATACTCTTCGTCTCAGTTATAATAATCATCTTCCTTGCAATGAGTATAAAAATAGTTAGAGAATACGAGCGAGCTGTAATATTTAGGCTTGGAAGACTCTTAGGTGCTAAGGGGCCAGGACTATTCTTCGTGATACCATTTGTTGATAACTTTATAAAAGTAGACCTACGTGTAACAACCGTTGATGTACCCGAACAACAAATCATTACAAAAGACAACGTAACTGTTGGTGTAGACGCTGTTGTTTACTACAGGGTCTTTGACCCAGTCTTGGCTGTTACAAAGGTTGAGAACTACCACTATGCAGTAATGATGATGGCACAAACGACTCTCAGAGACATTATTGGACAAGTAGAGCTAGATGATCTGCTTAGCAGGCGTGAGGAAATAAATAAGAAACTACAAGCAATACTTGATGAAGTAACTGATCCGTGGGGTATAAAGGTAACTGCTGTAACATTGAAACAAGTCAGGTTACCAGAGTCAATGCTTAGAGCAATGGCTAAACAAGCCGAGGCAGAGAGGTGGAGAAGAGCAAAGATTATTGAGGCAGAAGGTGAGAAACAAGCATCTAAGATACTTGGAGAAGCAGCTAAGGTTTATGAACAACATCCAGCTGCTCTGAGGCTTAGAGAACTACAGACATTGCTTGAGATCGCTAAGGAGAAGAACTTGATAATAGTATCACCATCTACTCTAGGTGCTGAGACTAGTCTCTTAGGAACAGTTCTTGGTGCTGTAAAGAAGAAGGGAGGAAGCATAGAAAGGGAGTAGAAATGAGGCCTACTTTTTTATCAATCCTTTTCCTTATTTTATCCCTGATATGCTTTTCTTATCCTGTACTTTCACAGCAACCTCAAGGATATGTTGTTGTGATACATATTGATTCCGAGATAACGTATGGTGTCCAATACCTTGTAGAAGAAGGGATAAGCGAAGCCGAGAAACTAGATGCCCCCCTCGTAATGATCCTTGATACTCCGGGAGGATTACTAGACGCAGCTGATAACATAGTTAAAGCAATTAGGAACAGCAATGTTCCAGTCATAGGATATGTTTATCCTTTAGGAGCTCAAGCATGGAGTGCTGGCACATTGATACTCATGGCTACTCATATAGCAGCAATGGCTCCAGGAACTCTTATTGGAGCCGCACAGCCTGTCCTATACGATCCAACAACAGGAGAGTATAAACCTGTTAATGAGTCTAAAATAATAAATCCGATAGTTGGAATGATTACTGAGCTTGCAAAGGATAGAGGAAGAAATACTACTGCTGCTGAATTGTTTGTTAGAAGAAACCTCTACTTGAATGCTGAGAAGGCTCTCAAATACCATGTTATAGAAGTCATAGCAAAGGATCTGAACGATTTGTTATATAAGATTGATGGCTGGAAAATAAGGCTTGATAATGGTAGAGAATATGTATTGCATACAGCCGGTGCTAAACCCATGGAGTATAAGGGGAGTATAAGGGTATATGTTGTGAAAGCCATTAGTAATCCAACAATTAATAGCTTGTTATCGACCCTTGGAGTTCTTATGCTGGTATTTAGTCTTCTAAGCGGTCATTACTTATTAATTCCGCTTGGAGTCGGTTTAATAATACTCTCTCTTATAGGAATGGGGTTTTCAGCCAATATTATAAGTCTCATTCTATTGGTTATCGGAGCAGTTGCTTTAGCAATCGAGATCTATACACCTGGTTTCGGTGTACTTGGCATTACTGGTATCATATTTATATCAATATCAATAGCGCTACTACCAATACTTAATCCTGGGTGGCTAGTATCACCTCAGTATCAAGCAATGCTCTTCTGGACAGGAATCAGCGCAGGCATTGTTCTTGGCGGGTTCACAGGATTTGTATTATACAAGGTCATAAGAGCTAAAAAACAGCCCCCTAAAGTAGTGACCGTACCTATAGGAGCTATTGGTAGAGCAGTTGATGACTTCGAGCCTGGTTCCCAAGGATTCATAATCGTCGAAGGAGAATATTGGAAAGCCATTAGTGATGAGAAAATTAGGAAAAATGAAATGGTAGTGGTAGTTGGTAAAGAAGGTCCTCTTTTGAAGATCAAGAAGTATAGAGAGGAAGGGAACAAGTAAGGTATTTTATTACTTTATTATTTCCCAGATGTTATCTTTTCTCTTAATGACAATTCTTTTTTCTTTTACTTCACTACTTCTTAGTAATTCATAGTGTTTAACATATATCGTGTCATTACTTATTTCGAGGATCATCATACTAGGTATCATCGAGCCTCCCCCACCACCCCATACACCAGTCAATGAACCAGGATTAATTAGCAGAATTTCTCTTGTTAATCCATACTTTATGAAGGGCGAATGAGTATGCCCAGTAAATAGAACATTTACTCCTAATTCTCTAGCAATTCTTGTCAATCCTCTTGGATTACCACGAGGATATACTCCATCACCATGATGAACCCCTATAATAATATTATTGACTATGAGTTTCTGTGTCTTTGGTAAGGGCAAGTAATCCATATTTCCTCTGACACAATATGTTTTCCTACCGAGGCCTAAGAACCATTTATATGTATCAAGTCCTGTGAAGTCTCCTGTAAAAACAACAATATCCCAAGGCTTACCGTCTTCTATGATACTTAGTAGTTTTTCTGGTACTTTTGAAGCTCTGTCTGGTATATGTGTGTCTCCAATCAACAGTAGTTCTACCATGATACATCCCCTTATTTATCACTATATCGAATTCTCTGAGGATATTATAGATTTTCATAGGATCAATAGTTGTTGGTGCTTCAATAACTTTTGCTCTCAGAAAATAATTTGTATTCCTGAGCTCCGGGTGGGGCGCGGTTAAATCCGCTATTCCGATTATTATTCCCTCGTATTTAGTTTTCTGTAACCACTTGATCTTAAAAACTGGTTTACTGCTTGTGACTCTATAGTATATCATTGGTTTTATCAAGTATATTTTCAGAAAACCTCTTTTCTTCGTTATATACATATATAGTCCATTAGAAAGAGTCGCAGCAACAGGTATTGTTATTGAGGGAATAGACCATCTTCTAACATAACCATTAAGTGTTCTCATAAGTGACTCTACGTACCTCATATCCGTTACTTTTAAGCCAGTACTTGGACTAATTATTCCGAGTAGAGTTGACAATCCCTGCAATATTATTCCAAGGGATAATATAACAATCGATAGCCCAGATGGAACATATTGGAATAATTCTAGGAAGAATACGAGGAGGAAAACAATAGCTAGAATGATGGACAGATATGCTGTTTTACCCTTCTTATAATTCACATAAACTGGTGAAGGAACACCTTTTATGATCCACCATTCCTTCTTTTTCCTCAAAGAGATCCACCAATCAGCTGGGTAACCGCTACATCATCTATCGGTCTCCCCGAAAATTCATCATCCGAAAAAGCATTATTGTTTAATCAAGTAATTACTTTGTCCTAGTCAATATAATTTTGTTGTTATAATAACAATATTATTTAATTACCTCTAAAACTATGAATAATTACTGACATTCGTTAGGAATACCTAACAAAGTGATCAGAATTGATAAGCCTACCAAAAATATCTGCTTATATACTCAGAAAAAAGAATTGTCTACACCCATTCAGAATCAGCAGAGTAATTGCTCTTGCAGAACTAATATGTATGGAAAAGTACGGTAAGAGAATAACAAGTGCTAAATACATAGGTGGTCCAGGAGTATTTTATATTGACGGATTAAAAGAAGAGTTACTTAATAGTCCTTGTTTTGAGAAACTAGAGGATCAAGGATGTATCAAGTACGTTTGTAATGAGGAAATAAATATTGAGGAAGATATCCGAGCATGTATCGATGAAGCAATAAGAATAGCTGAGAAGGCTTCAGATATCGAGTTAAATAATATTGTTGTTAAACACAAATTATTCCCAAAACTATTGGAGTAGACCAAAAATGTTTAGAATAACAGTAACAGGCGGTAAGGGAGGTACTGGCAAGAGCTTTGTAGCAGTTAATATAGCATTATTATTAGCAAAGCACTATAGAACAGTATTAGTCGACCTAGATCTTGAGGCGCCTAATGACCATATATTACTGGGTATAGACAAGCTTAAAAACGAAGAACCGATTAAGCTTTTCCTACCATTTATCAATACTAGTAAGTGTACAAAATGCGGGGTATGTGCCAAAGTATGTGATACTGGAGCAATACTTTTACCAAGCGGAGCTTATCCAATAATATTTCCTCGTCTATGTAGTGGTTGTAAAGCATGCTATTATGCCTGTCCCTATAATGCTATTATTGAAGGATACCATGTCCTTGGATACGTCTATAGAACAAATATCGTAATAGAGAACACGGAACTAACCCTAGTAACCGGTGTATTACGTGAAGGAGAAGAACATGTTCCACCAGGAGTAAATTATACTAGGAAAAAAGCAGAGGAAATAGAAACTGATATATTGTTAATGGATACAGGGGCGGGTACAGGCAACCAGATTTCTATAGCTCTAAAAAACGTAGATTTAACAATCATAGTAACTGAGCCAACACCACTTGGAATACACGATATGAGTAATGTGTTGAAGATAACTAATGAAATGGGTATAAGGACATGGATAATAATCAATAAGAGCAGTATAGGAGACACTTCTAAAATCTACGAGATCTCCGAGAAATACAACGTTGAGAAGATCTATGAAATACCTTATCACAGAGATGTTGTCTCCTCATATGTTGAGCGAAAACCTATTGTTATTAAATACAAGAACTCTCCTATAACACGTGTTTTCAATGAAATAGCTCAGTCAATCATTGGGTTGGTGAGAAGCAATGGTAAGTAGTATTTCCCAATTAGAAATAGTTATTGCCAGTGGTAAGGGTGGTGTTGGTAAATCAACTCTAGCATCATCACTAGCCATATTATTAGCTAAGAAATACTACTTAATAGCTGTTGATGCTGATGCTGAAGCCCCTAATCTCCACATAGCTCTTGGCATAGATGAATGGGATATAGTTGAACCATATATCGAGGGCAGAATAGCTTATATTAATAGAGATAAGTGCACAGACTGTGGATTATGTGCAGATGCCTGCCAGTTTGGAGCAATAGAGGTTAGGAACGGAAAATACTATGTTAATAAATGGATATGTGAAGGATGCTATACATGTAGTTTTGTCTGCCCAGTAAAGGCAATATTCTTTGAAAGAGACATAGTAGCGGGACACATATATGTTAAGGAGAAAACAATATATGGCTTTCCACTTGTATCAAGCGAGATAACTCCTGGAAGACCTAACAGTGGTAAACTAGTAACCGAGGCAAAGAATAAAGCAAAGAAAATAATGGGGTCAAAGAAAGGACTGATCCTCGTGGATGCAGCTGCTGGTATTGGTTGTCAAGTAATATCAAGTATAGCTGGAGCACATGCTGTAATCCTTGTTGCTGAACCCACACCTTCAAGCCTCAATGATTTAAAGAGAATACATAAGCTAGCTAAACACTTCGGCATTCCCTCTATGCTTGTTATTAATAAAGCAGATATAAGCGAAAAGTATCGCGAGAAAATCCTTGAATATGCACGTAGAGAGAACATTGATTATCTCGGAGACATACCATATGATGAAAACGTGCCACGTTCAATAAATACTATGAAGCCATTACTAGAAGCATATCCAGACACTGAGGCCTCAAAAGCGATAAGAAGAATAGCTGAGAAACTAGTTAAAATCATAGATAATATTAGTGAATGGAGACTCAAGCACTTACCAGCAAAAATAGAACCATTTATACCAATAATTATTAAACCAGGAAATAACATTGTTAAGTAAAGGTGATAATACATGAAAATAGCTATTACAACCAATAAGGGAGGACTAGATGATCAAATAGCTGATAGATTCGGGAGAGCACCTACATTCACAATAGTTGAATTAGACGATAATACTCTTGAGATAAAGAATGTATACGTAGTAGAAAATCCTGGTAGTAAAGCAGGTAGTGGTGCTGGTGTTAGAGCTGTTCAGAAACTAGTAGATGAAAAAGTAAACATTGTAATAGGACCTAATCCAGGACCAAATGCGTATATAGCCCTTCAACAATCAGGCATAAAGGTCTATGCAATAACAGGAATGACTGCTAAAGAAGCACTTAATCGAGTCATAGAGGAGTTAAAGAAGAAATAATCAGTCGGGTGTGTTTATTTCATCCCAACTAAGCGGTCTTGCCGGGAGTAATTCATCACCATGGAATATCTTATTATTTTTCAACAATTATTTTCCTTATCGTTTTTAAGAATGTAACACTATAGGGAAGAGGAAGTAATATATATATTATTGTCTTATAGTTTATTTTTGAAACAGTCTTCAATACGTTAATTACTTGTTCATTTGAACCAGTTTCTTCGGAATAACCTTTTATGAATCCTTCAATCATATCGGAAAAGAAATCCAATGAGGTAAGAGGCTTAACATACATGATTCTATAAATACATGTTATTAAAAAGACAAGTATATCCCAGAACCTATACTCGTATCTATCACTTCTAATAGCTTGTTCTGCATCAATTATATAGTATTCACCACTTGGTGATTTCAAGAAATTCAAGTACTTGGTATCGCCTAACACGTATCCGTCTAAATGTACTCTGGCAAGCACTCTACCTATCTCTACATAGTCTTCCTTCCATAGAGTAGGATCAAAGCTTTTACCAGGAATGTATTCTCGAACAATAGAGTAATCTATCCAGTCCACAACATATATTTTGGGAGTTTTAGTTCGTTTCACTGCATCGGACATAAACGATATTTCTCTAATCATCCTTTTCTCAGGATCCATTTCAAATGGATAAACAGCCACGGGTAAACTAGCTAATTGTACAACTAACCACTTTACCAAACCATACTCATGAGTGTATTTCTTCCATATATATTTTTCCGAATCAATAGTTATAGTTGTGGATTGCTTAAAGAAATCATCAATAATATCAAAAAATCCTTTCTTAGACAAATAATCTACACCTATGGAACACGAATAACCTCTCTACTCAAATACTTCTTTAGGTATCTCAACTAATCTCTTACCAGCTACTACTTGGTCGACACTATGAATAACTCCTCCAAGCTCTTCGATCATAACTTTTACTTCACTAAAATCAATATCATCTCCCTCTATTACGACAATAATATTCTGAGTCTCAACGTCAACTTCTTTGACAGTAATATTTACTGCTTCAACACCTCTTACCCTTGATAAGTTATCAGCAATATCAATTATTGACGGGCCTTTGATAGGTATGAGCACATCCAATACTAGGCGTTTTATCAAGGCTTATTTTCTCACCATGTTCAATTATTAATAACTAAATGGATTATTAAGGATTTACATAAAAAATAAAAACACTAATTCACTTTATGAAATAGAAGAGGATATAATAAGCGAAGAGAGGTATGCTCAACATGATGAGCGAGGGAGTTAATCCCCCTGAACCAATTGTGAAGAAACCAATGCTTAGAATACATGGAGGACTTGACCCTGGATTAAGGGTTGGTAGAGGTTTTAGTAAGGGAGAATTGGAGGCTGTGGGTCTTGATTTCAAAACAGCGCTAAAACTTGGTCTTAGAATTGATAAAAGGAGAAGAACAACTCATCAATGGAATATACAAGCACTAAAAGAGTATCTAGAGAAAATTGGTTTTAAGAAGAAATAAGTTATTTAATATTCTCTTCTCGACTAAAACTGGATTGTATTATTCTATAATATTTCTTTAACAAAGATCATAGTAATTTAGAAGTACTAGTACTAAGAAATTGTATTACCCAGGGGAGTCACCCCTGTTCATTCCAACCCCGAGCCACGGGGGTGTCGCAGGGGCCGGTTCATAAATTATTTATATAATACTAGGATTTATAAAGCATGTGGAAGGAATAAAACCTATAGAGTGGGAAAATTATCCCACCAAAGATCATTTTGCCTAGAATTTTTTGTTTTGAAAAATTGGATGAATAATCAAAAAATTCTTTGTTCTTAATAAGGATTTCCTCGAGAGAATAGGGGTTTTCCATTATTCAATCCATAATATATTAAATTAAAACATAGAATTTGATAGACTCAGCGATGATCGGAGAGGAGATATTCTTGGAGAAAAGATCAGGAAAGCTAGAGGCTAGTAGCGACAATAATAACTATATAGTTATCGACCTTAAGCCAAGAAGCAGAGTAGTAACTTTCAAAATTGAAGCAGATACTCTAAAAACTTTTGATAAATATGTTGAATCACT